>CAZMZZ010000034.1:0-16530 GCA_964571215.1 uncultured Gammaproteobacteria bacterium | reverse complement strand
AAAACATCTAAATTTCTAGTAAGGTTATTGAAAGTTTTTACTTTCCCGATGAGACCGAGGGCAAAACAAAAAACTTTATCAAGAATCTCAAAGAAAATTATTCTGAAATTAAGCATTTATTAAATATTGCTGGCTTAGAAGAAGATGTAAGTTGGCGAAATAAGGGCTCAAAGAGAAATAGACTTTTCTTAAGAACATAAAATTAACTTTAAACTGATTGGTGTAGTGAGCCTAATATTATTTGATACTGGGCGTATTCCAATTAATATAGACAAACTAGATTAGGAGAGAAATATGAAACCAGTTTGTTTAGTTCTAGGGGCAGGAGCAGGCATAGGAGGAACTGTGGCCAAAAAATTTGCTCAAGAAGGTTATCACTCCTCACTGTGCAGAAGGTCTGATAAAGAAGGGCTAGATCGTTTAGTTAATAATATTAAAGATAAAAACGGCTCAGCAAATGGATACATCATGAATGCGATTGAAGATAATGCTATTGAAGAAGTTATTAACTCAGTTGAGTCAGATATTGGTCCTATAGAGGTTCTGGTCTATAACTTAGGAGCACAAACAGGAATGAAGTTATTAGAGGAAACTACCCATAAAGAATTTGAATGGGGGTGGAGAATTGCTAGCTTTGGTCTTTTTAGAGCTGCTAAAGTTTTATGTCCCTTAATGGTCAAAAGAGGAAAAGGAACATTTTTGGTTACTTCAGCTACAGCAGCAATGCGAGGCAATAGAAATCAACACTCTCATGCAGCAGCAATGGGTGCAAGAAGAATGCTCTGTCAATCTTTGAATGCAGAGTTTTCTCCTCAAGGAATTCATGTCGCGCATATAGTGGTTGATGGGGCTGTTGATGCACCCGATACACTGGGCAAAATGATGGGTCCTGAAATGTACAAGATATTTAGAGAAACTAAGGGAATGGAACACGATGGTTTGTTGCTGCCAGAAAAAATAGCTGACACATATTTTCACTTAGCCCAACAACATAGATCCTCTTGGACCCATGAGATAGATATGAGGTCTTTCTCTGATCAAGCTTGGTGGAACCATTGACGGTTTAAAAAATTCTTTTTCTACTCTTTTTTGTGGTATGGCTCATCTATGTAAATTTGCTCTGTTCTTCGAAACAAAATATTGATAAGTTGATTAAACCAAATCACAAGAAAATTAGGCATTAGCGTTAAAGAAAGGGCAATTAAGTTTCGAATAGAGCAAGATTGAAAGAAGGCTAGCCTGAAAGAACTCATTAGTTTAGACCTAGCCCAATTGGAATCTATTCCCAACCTTATGTTTTGCCAAGCTGAATTAGTTAGGGCTTTCACCCTCATCCTCAATAACAAATCTGAATATTCTTCTGGAAATTCTTTGAATGTTGGAAGTCTTTCTAAACATGTATCCAGAACTTCACTATTTCTTTTAGAAAACCATCTCATATTTGTATCATGCTGTCTCATTACTACCAGGGGCTCGTCTAGATAAAAAAATTTATAGGTTAAAGCAAATTTAAAGTATAGACATTCAGCCTCTACAAAAAGATCTTGGTAAGACGGGTATTTTCTGAAACATTCAGATTTTACAAGTGGAGAAATAGGATTAATAAAGCCATCATAATAATTTACTAATAAATCTTGTAGGGCTTCACCATGTACTTTAGTACAGCTAGCCAGAACCTTTTTTCCATCACTTTGATTTAGAGTTAATCCAGGTCCATGTACTACTCCCCATTCTTCTGAAAGACTTTCGAAACATTCCAACTGCTTTTCTATTTTTTCTGGCATGTAAAAGTCATCTCCATACAGAATGGAAACGTAATTCCCTCTTGTATTAGCTAGAGCTTCTTTATACCTCTTTGTGATGGTTTCATTTTTGTCATTAAGTAATAACCTAATCCTTGGGTCATGCATAAAATTTTTAATTTTTTCCTGGGTTCCATCTACAGAACCATTGTCACTCACCAAGAGTTCCCAATTTGTAAAAGTTTGAGCCAAGATACTTTGAATTGCTTGAGATATATATTTAGTTTGGTTATAACAAAAAATTATTATGGATACATCTGGGTTCATAAATATTATGGAGTTTCTTGAATACTATAAAAATTACTTCTCTTCCTTATCTCTTCCCACAATATTATCACCTCTTCATACCATGACGGAATAACAGTTGGATTTTGAAAGAAATCAAAGATCAGACCCTCTAAGGTAGTCACTCTTCGATCAAATTGAGATGTCTTTGCATCATCACCGTAAGGATCTAGATCTGAATGTAGAAAACTTTTTTCTTCTGAATAAATCAAGAAATTTTTCTTGTTTGAGAACGTATCTATCTTTATTTTAATCTTTGGTAATTTATTACTATCTAGTTGAGCTTCCCAAGCAACCTCCTCCTGAGAATTATTAAGATAGATTGACGAACTTGAAAATTTATATCCTTTTCTAGCGAGAATTGCCAAGAGATGTATACCATAAAAATCTATTACACCCCCCCCTTTCTTACTTCTTTTCCAAGTATCTATATTTTTTTCAAAATGATTTGCTTTGAAATTCCATTCTATTGTTATAGCTGATTTATTTTTTGAAGCTAACAAATTAGATAATTTATTAAACCAATTAGTATAAAAGAAAGTGTAGCTTATTCTGAAGGGTATTTTTTTTGAGTTAAGAATATCTAGAATCTCTAAAGAACTTTTGGGATCTTGGGTTAGGGGTTTTTCAAGAATAAGTTTCTTATTTTCAAAATTAGCAACGGATTTTAAAAGGTTGTATTGATCTATGGGTCTCTTAGCTATAATAATTAATTCAGATTTATTGAAGACTTCATCCTGACTTGTACACCAGTTAACCTCTTTGAAAAACTTACCAATATCAGGCCTATTAAGAAGAGTTTTCTTGTATGCTTCTTGAAGAAATAATGTAATATCAAATAAGTTTTTTAAGGCAGGCAAGTAACCATACAAGCCAAACCCCGAACCTATAATACCTGCAGAAACTTTGCTTTTATTCGAAATCACTTTCAGAAAGTAAGCTTATAATATCGCCCTTGTGCCCAGATAGTTTTAAATAATTTTGTATCTCTTCATCTAGATGCCAAGCAAAATTAATTATTGGCTTATCTTTATCTGCTTCTGGAAACTCATCATCTGAACTAATGGGAATCCTAGTGCCTGGTACATAATGTCCTATTTTATGAGAATTAGGTTTTTCATACACTTTTTTTATAATTGTTTCATCAAGTCCAAGCAGTTTAACCAGTATTGCTGCGCGTCCTGGAAAGGCCTTGGCATTTAAAGGTCCAAATCGGTCTTTTAAAGAAAGTAATATTTTATTTTTGTTCTTCTTCCAAAGACGAATCTTGGAAGACATTCCCTTCAGCTCAGAATGAAAGTTATCTTCTAACTTTTGAAGTTGCTGGCTTTTTTCTTTTTGAAGAGGGCTTAATTTTCTTCCAATAAACACTCTAATATTCCCTCCATATCTTTTAGGAAACTCTACATCATGCAAATTCATATTAAGAGATCTTGCTATTTCAAGGAAAGAGTAAAAACTATAAGTCCTAGGATGTTCGTGGTAAAAGGTATCAAATTGATTCTTACTCAAGACACTCCCTAAATAGTGGTTTTCTATTACTAAAATAGTGTTATGGTCCATTAAAATATCTAAACAAGTTAGCACTTCTTCCAAGTTATCTATGTGTGCAAAAACATTGGTAAAAGTAATTACTGATGGATGTCCCTTGTCTTTTACTATCAATTTAGAAATTTTGGATGACAAATATTCCTTGTAGGCAGTATGGTTTACTTGTGCATCATAAACAGAATCAGTAGGTTCTATGCCTAAAGTTATAGCACCTTTAGATTTAAAAAAATCTAACAGACTACCGTCGTTACAACCAATATCTAATACCAATTTATTGCTTAATCCACCATACTTGTTAGATATCTGTTGCACCAGATCTTTCATACCATTAAGCACATCATTAGTAAATCTTGATCTGTAATGATAAGTGGAAGGAAAAAGTTTTTTTTTGGGGATTTGGAATTTCTGATGTGCAGTACAACACTTTGTGCAGAACAGAATTTCTATAGGATACTCTCTACATTCCCTCTTATGATCTTCTTGGACTAAATCATCACACATTGGGTGAAGCCCTAGATCTAAAACTTCATCTAGATCCTTTGAACCACAAACTTCACATTTTATTATTTTTTTTAGGTCTTGTGTGTCCACGGATATCAGAAAAGTCTTATATTCTAACCATTTTATTTAAAAAATCATAAGCACTTTTGCTTTTTCATGATACAACTTATCTGCATAAATTTGTTTTTTCTTTCCAAGCAAAATATTTATTGGTTTAAAAATTCTTCTATTTGCTTTCTTGTTAAAGCTAAACAATCCTTACCTTCAAGATGAGCTTTGTGCCATTCAACAATTTTGTCAATTGCTTTTGAAAGTGGCCATCTGGGCTTCCACCCAAGAGTTCTTTTGGCTTTAGTAATATCAAGAGAGAGATTTCTTGCTTCATGATAAACAGGATTACTATCTTTTGACCAAGACAATTCTTCTCCCCAAGCCTTACAAAACATATCTGCCACTGAAGCAACTGTCTTAACATCTTTAGTATAGGGACCAAAGTTCCAACAATCAGACTCAGATGGACCTTGATTAAACAACTTTTCGGCAACCAAAAGGTATCCATAAAGCGGTTCTAAAACATGTTGCCAAGGCCTTGTAGCCATAGGATTCCTTAATTTAACTTCTTTTTTTGTTTCTACTGATGTTAAAAGATCTGGAATCAATCTATCTTGCCCCCAATCTCCTCCACCTATTACATTTCCAGCTCTCACTGAACCTACACCAGCAGAACCTTTTTTAAAGTGCTCTTTTGTAAAAAAAGATCTTTGATAAGAACTTATTACCAGCTCAGCACTACCTTTACTGCTACTATAAGGGTCATGACCGCCCATTCGATCCTCTTCTCTATACCCCCTATAAAGATTCCTATTTTCATAACATTTATCAGTTGTTATTATCACTCCGCTCCTAACAGAAGAACTAAGTCTTATTAGTTCAAGTATGTTTACTGTTCCCATGATGTTTGTTGAGAAAGTTGTAATAGGATCCTTATATGATTCTAGAACTAAAGGTTGAGCAGCTAAGTGAATTAAGATATCAGGCTGATATTTGTTTTCTATCTCGAGCATCTTTTCGAAGTTTCTAATATCCTCTACTATTCCTTGATTTAACTTATTTAGTCCTACTTGGTTAAAAAAGCTTTTTCTTTCTGCTTGAAGTGATACTCCCAAAACTTCAGCACCCAGAGTCTCTAAAAGCACAAGCAACCATCCTCCCTTAAACCCAGTATGGCCAGTTAGGAGAACTTTTTTATTTTTCCAAAAGGAGTGATCTATCGGCATAAATGAGGAAGTATTTTAGAAATATAATTAGACCTAAGTTTATAACTAAATTTACCACTTCTTCCAGGGTGCCTTGCCAGACTCCCAAAGTGATTCTAAGTAAATCTTATCTCGTAAAGTATCCATAGGCTGCCAAAATCCTTCATGCTCAAAAGCAGCTAATTGTCCTTTAGAAGCTAATTTTTCTAAAGGCTCTTTTTCCCAAACTGATTCATCCCCATCAAGTAAGGTTAACACTTTGGGAGACAGAATAAAAAAACCTCCATTAATCTTTCCTGAATCTTCTTTAGGTTTTTCTTTAAAAGACTTAACTAATCCTTCTTCAGTCTCTACTAATCCAAATCTACTTGGAGGATTGGTTGAAGTTAATGTAGCTTCTAGTCCATGAGCTTTATGAAAAGCAATTAAATCAGAGACATTTATATCTGTGAGCCCATCCCCATATGTCATACAAAAAAAATCTTCTTTTTCTAGATACTTTGAGACCTTCTTTAATCTCCCGCCTGTCATAGTGTCTTGTCCAGTATCTACAAGTGTTACTTTCCAAGGTTCAGAAAATTTCTCATGAACTTCCATATTGTTCTCCTTAAGATCAAAAGTTACGTCAGATCTATGAAGAAAATAGTTAGAAAAATACTCTTTTATTAGATAGCCTTTATACCCACAACAAATAACAAATTCATTTATTCCATACAAAGAATAGATTTTCATAATGTGCCATAAAATCGGCATCCCTCCAATTTCTATCATTGGTTTAGGTCTTAAGTCAGTTTCTTCTGAAATGCGAGTACCATAACCCCCTGCAAGAATCACAGCTTTCATTTTCTATTGTCCTCTGGATTAAAGTTCAAGTTTTAATGCTTATTCCTTCTAGTTTTTTGATATTCTCCCATATTTTCCTTTAAAAGGAATAAAATGTGATCCAATAACAAGAAATAATTATTTATGTTCTTTATTGTAAATGAGTTAAACCTACCTTTGATTTAGTTATTTAAACCTATTCAGAGCAAAGACTATGGAAAAAGAATATACACCTAAGTTAAGCGTTGTAATGTCAGTGTACAATGGTGAAGAATTCTTACACACATCTATCGAAAGTATTTTGAATCAAACTTACAGTGATTTTGAATTTATTATTTTAGATGATGGCTCTGAAGACAACTCAATTGATATCATACAGTCATATGAAGATAAAAGAATTCTTTTGCATAAATTAGATCACCAAGGCCTCCCTTCTGCCCTGAACTATGGAGTCTCAATTTCGAAAGCTCAGTTGATCTGCAGAATGGATAGCGATGACATAGCCTTGTCTACAAGATTTGAAAAACAAATTCAATTGATGGCCAAACAGCCTGAGATTAGTTTATGTGGTACTTCTATAGAAATTATCGACGAAAAAAATAACTATGTAGGAAATAGGATAATGCCAAGTGAACATAACCAAATATTAGAGACAATAAATTACTCATGTAATGTAGTACATCCCACTTACTGTCTTAGAAAAGAAATTCATGAGTCAATAGGCGGTTATAGAAATCAGCTTTTATATTCTCAAGACTATGACTACTTATTAAGAGTGATAGATAAAGGCTACAAGGTGTACAACATTCCAGAAATTTTGCTTAGATACAGGATGATTAATCAATCAACTCCAGAAAAAACTTACAATCAAATGAGATATGGCGGACTAGCACAAAAATTACACTTTGAAAGAATTAAATATGGAAAAGAGAGAAAAAAAACCTTAAATCAACTGAATAGCTTTAAACAACCAAATTTATTTAAAGTCTTTATTTATAAGTCATATAATGCCTTCAATAAAGCTAGAATAAACAAGAGATTCCCTCGGGCCCTATGGATATTTCTTTCTTTCACAATTGCAATTTTTGATAAACAAATCTTTCATCTTCTCTTAGGAGATACCAGATATTATTTTAATAAGAAAAAAAATTTACCCTGATATAAATAGCTTAGGTTGATATTAAACTTACCTATCCTTAATAATATTTTATTTCAAATAGAAGTTATAACTAATAAAGAAGCAGGAATAACTAATCCCCAAAGTGTTAAAGACAGGAACAGGGGTTTTGAAAAGATATTCTTTAGTATTAATCTGCTGCTTTGGGTTCCTATACAGAATAAACCTGATAACAAAAATAGCTTGGTAGAATACTTAAGAAAATTAGATATCCCCTCAGAAGGAGAAAGAAAGTAATTTAGTAAAACTGCACATCCAAAAAAAACTACAAAAAGAGGTAATCCAGAATTAATTCTTTTTTCCTTAAAATACCATGCAGAAAAGATCACCAGAGGTACTATCCATAATGTTCTTCCAAGCTTTAGGGTTGCAGCAACTTCTAAAGCTTTTTCCCCTAATATTGAGGCCGATCCCAATACTGATGCTGTATCATGAATAGCTAGTGCTGACCAACCTCCAAATTGTGTTTCTGTTAGTCCTAGATAAATTCCTATAAGCGGGAAAATAATTACTGCTAGAGCGTTTAGAAGAAAAACTATAGTCATTACTAAGGTAAGATCTTCAGATTTTACTTTTAATATAGGAGCAATAGCTGCCATGGCAGTTCCTCCACAAATAGCAGTCCCTGAAGCTAATAAATAACTTACCTTATTATTTACCCCAAAAAGCTTTCCTAAATAGATTCCCAATAAAAAGGTTACTAATACAAATAAAGATATCCAGATGAAATAATGAGAAGTAGTCTCTACTACAGAACTAATACTTATACTACCACCTAAAATTACAATACCAATTTGCAGAAGAATTGATCCTATTCTTTTGGTTATAAAATCCTGAGAAGGATTGAATAACAATGAAAATACAACTCCTAAAATGAGCGCTAATGCTGCATGATCAAGCCACAATGCGGCTGATAGAAAAAAGGTAGAAAAAATATATTGCATAAACCTAAATGGTGGGCCCTCCAGGACTCGAACCTGGGACCAATGGATTATGAGTCCACTGCTCTAACCAACTGAGCTAAGGGCCCTATGATTAAAATCTACTAGCCTAAGATTCTACCCTTAAAGTCCTATTCGTCTAGAAATCCTTTCAAGTGAGAAGATCGGGTCGGATGTCTTAATTTTCTTAAAGCTTTTGCTTCTATTTGCCTAATCCTCTCTCTAGTAACATCAAACTGTTTTCCAACTTCTTCCAGGGTGTGGTCAGTATTCATTCCTATCCCAAAACGCATTCTAAGAACCTTAGCTTCCCTTCCAGTTAAACTTCCTAAAATATCATCAGTAGCTTCTTTAAGATTCTCTTCTGTTGCTGAATCATCTGGAGAGTCAATTGTGTCATCTTTTATGAAATCTCCAAGAGTAGTGTCATCTTCGTCTCCTATAGGAGTCTCTGTTGAAATGGGTTCTTTAGCTATCTTTAGAACCCTTCTAACTTTATCTTCAGGAAGATCCATTTGTTCTCCCAGCTCTTCAGGGGTTGGTTCTCTACCCATCTCTTGTACCATCTTTCTAGAGATCCTGTTTAACTTATTGATAGTTTCTATCATATGTACAGGTATTCTTATTGTTCTAGCCTGGTCGGCTATTGATCTTGTAATTGCCTGCCTGATCCACCACGTAGCATAGGTAGAAAATTTATATCCTCTTCTATACTCAAACTTATCAACAGCCTTCATTAAACCTATATTTCCTTCTTGTATAAGGTCTAAAAATTGCAAGCCTCTGTTTGTATACTTTTTAGCTATAGAAATTACGAGCCTTAGATTCGCCTCTACCATATCTTTCTTTGCCCTTCTAATCTTCGCTTGACCTATAGACATCTTTCTATTTATTTCCTTAATTGAAGAAATCTCTAACCCAATAATCCTCTCAAGATTTATAAGTTTGTTTTGAAGGCGAAGGATTTCTTCTAGTTCACTCTTAATGACCTTTGCCCATGTTTCTTTCTTTCGAGAGGTCTTTTTTGCCCACTCCTGGTCTGTTTCATTACCAACAAATCCTTTTATGAAATCCTTTCTAGGCATTTTTGCTTTTTTCACAAAAGTAAACAACATCTCATTCTCTACTTCCCTAATAATGCTTAAAGCTTCTCTAGCTGGTAAACTAATTAGTTCAAACTGTGTAGGAGAAAGTTTGAAAAATTTAAAGATTTCTCCAAGTTTTTCTTGCTCCTTTATAGCTATTTTCGTAGTTCTAGATCTTAAACAAGCCTTTTCAGTTTTTTTAAACTGAGTCTTTAGGGCTCTGAATCTCTTCTTAACTTCTACTGGATCAGGTCCTGAAACTTCTTCTTCATCATCGTTATGGTTTTGCTTCCCTTTGTCTTTTAACTTTTTTTGAATTATTGCAGGAGGAGGTATTTCATCTTCTATGTCCATAAACCCTACGATTACTTCAGTTAATCTCTTATCTTCTGCTATTACAGCATCATAATCCTCTATGATTTTCTCTACAATTCCAGGATAAAAACAACATGCAGATAACAGCTCTCTAGATCCCTCTTCAATTCTTTTTGCAATTGCTATTTCTCCTTCTCTAGTCAAAAGGTCTACTGTGCCCATTTCTCTCATGTATAAGCGTACAGGGTCTGTAGTTCTTCCAACCTCTGCCTCTACTGACGTTAATGTTGTTCTTGTCTCTGAAACAGTTTCTGGTGCAGCTGAATCGTCTGATCCAGCTAATGCATCAGTTTCATGAACTTCGATCCCAACATTTATTAGTTTTTGAATTGTATCCTCTAACTGATCAGGGTCAGAGATATCATCAGGGAGCATTAAGTTTATTTCTTCATAAGTGAGAAAGCCCTTCTCTCTCCCCTTTTCTAATAAGTCTCTCAAACCCGAATTATCAAGATCTTCTTCGCTAAACGAGATCTCTTCTATATCGGAAGTATTATCTAAAACTGCTTCTTCTGTATTTGTTTTTTCTTCTTTCTTTGCCATGTCTTTAAAAAAGGGGGGGATTATATTAGTTTAGTCAAGAAAACTAAAATAAACATTATTATTTTTCAATCACTGTTAGTCTCAGAACCTGGCTGACTTAAAACTTTAAGTAAACTTTTATTCTCTTCTCCTAGGTTGTCCAGGTTGGAAAGCAAATGTTTTTGTAGTTCAAAGACTTCATCTTCTGTTAGCTGCCTTTCTTCTAAAAGCATCTTTAATTCTTTAATTCTTTCTAAGGGGTTTGTCCTCTTTAATGCATCCAAGCAGTCTTTAAAATATGCTAATGAATTTTCCTTATCTGGTACAGGAAAGTTTGCTAATAAAGAGCCTATAAAGGAAACTGATTCCTTATCTAAAGAAGACAGCAAGTCAGCTATTTGTGTTTTTGGGTTAGATTTAAAAAATTCTATTATTTGAATAAACAAATAGGCTTCTTGATGTTGAAGGTTTCTTATCCAGTCCACTGAACCTATTTCTTCAGAAAGTTGTGGGTAAGAAATTAAAGTTCCTATAGCCTTAGCTACTAAACTATCTTGATCGAAGATATTTTCTTGTTGAATATGCCCTTTTTCGCGTAGAGATGTTTTAGACTTTGTAGTTGCAGTGGCTTTAGTTAAAGAACTAATATCTTCTCTTCTAATCCCCGTTATCTTGGATACCTCTATTTCTAACAGTTTTTTTAGTGAACTTTCTTGCATATTCTTTAATAAATCCATTGCTTTTGATGCTAAATTAGCTTTATTTTCAAGAGAAATTGAACCTGCGGTTTGACTGAGTCTTTCTATGAAATATTCAGACAAAAGTTTTGATCCTTGTATCCTTTTTTCAAATGTTTCTTTATCTTCTTTCTTAAGAATACTTGCTGGATCTTCGCCTTCAGGAAGAAATAAGAACTTAATTTCATTTCCATCTCTTATAACCGGTAAAGAATTTTTTAAAGCCCCCCAAGCTGCCCCTCGTCCCGCATCATCTCCATCAAAACAAAAGACTATTTCGTTTACTATTTGTAAAAGAGTCTGAATATGAAAACGATTTGAAGCCACTCCTAGAGTAGCAACTGAATTTCTCATATTATTTTCTGACATTGCAATAACATCGAGGTAACCCTCTACCACAAAAATTTTTCTTAGATCTTTTCTAGACTCCAACGCTTCATGTAGCCCGTAAAGTTCTTTTCCTTTTTGAAAAACCTTTGTTTCGCCAGTATTGAGATATTTTGGATTATCATCTGGATTCATTACTCTCCCCCCGAAACCCAACACATGTCCTTTTTTATTTTTAATTGGGAAAATTAATCTGTCCCTAAACACATCATATAAATTTTTTTCTTTATTAAATTTAGATAACCCAGCTTCAACTAATAACTTTTCTGAGAAACCCTTCTTTTTTAGAAAAGTAGTTAATGCATCCCAAGATTTAGGAGCATATCCTACAGAAAACTTTCTACATGTTTCACCTGAAATTCCCCTTTCTTCCTTAAGATACTTTTGAACTTTCTTTACATCTTCATCAGACAATTTGGATACAAAAAAATCAGTTGAAACTTTTAGAACTTCAAGTATAGAGTCAAAGTTGTCTATTTTTTTTCTTAAATTTTGATAAGGTATTTCTAATCCCAGTCTTCCAGATATGTCCTCAACAGATTCTACAAAACTGAGACCTTCGAAGTCCTGGAGGAAGCCTATTACATTGCCCGTAGATCTGCATTTAAAGCAATAATAAAACTGCTTTTCAGGACTAACACTAAAAGATGGGTTTTTGCCATCATCACAGAATGGGCACAACCCCCAAAGATCTTTACCCTTTTTTTTAAGAGGAAGATAATTTTGAATAACTTCAGATATATCAGATAGATCTATTATTTCCTTTATAAATTCTTTTGGTATTGAACCTGACATCTAATTCTGTTCTCTAAACCAGCTTTCAAAAATTATTTGTGCAGAAACGCTGTGTTTATCTAAATAACTTTTATGTAAATATTCTCTTTTAGACTTTATCCTGTCTAGAGCTTCTCTAGTAGTCAAGCGCTCGTCAACTAGCACAATAGGAATACCATATCTATTCTTGATGAATGTAGAAAATTTTTCAGCTTCTAATTTCATGTTACTCACTGAGTCATCCATGTTTAAAGGATCTCCTACCAAAAGGAGGCTTGGCTTCCATTCATAAATAATTTTATCAAGTTCATCTATATTGGGTTTTCCGTTCTTTGCTTTCAAAGAATAAAATGTTTCTGCAGAACCAGTTACTTCCTGTCCTATAGCTATACCGATATTCTTTAATCCAAAATCAAAAGCCAATATTACTCTAGGTTTTTTTCCCATTAATTGATTTTTTTATCGAGACAATCTAAGAGAGATGAGGCTACATCTATATCACAAAGAGATTTGTATTCTTTAAAGCACGTAGGACTAGTTATGTTAATTTCGGTTAAGAAATCACCTATTATATCTAAGCCTACCAACACCAAACCTAATCTCTCTATTTCAGTTTTTAATTGTTCGCAGATCCATAAATCCCTATCTGTAAGAGTTCTGGCAACTGCTGATGCACCTGCAGCCAAGTTCCCTCTTAATTCTCCTTCAGCTGGAATTCTTGCAATTGCTGCAGGCATGGGCTGACCTTCGACCAAGAGTATCCTCTTATCTCCTTCTTTAATTTCAGGTATGTATTTTTGTATCATAATTTTAGTAGTGAAGTAATTTGTCACTGTTTCAATAATCACATTTAAATTTGAGTCATTTTTTTTAATACGGAAAATTGACGAACCCCCCATACCATCTAAAGGTTTAAGAATTATATCCTGGTGGATTTCTAGAAATTGCTTTATTAAGTTCTCCTTAGAGGTTACTAGAAAAGGAGCACAGCATTGAGGAAAATGGGTTGCAAAAACCTTCTCATTACAACTTCTTAGGCTACTGGGTTTATTTACTATCAAAACTCCTTGTCTTTCTGCTTGATCTAAAATATAAGTGTTGTAAATATAATTAGTATTAAAGGGTGGATCTTGCCTCATTAAAACTACATCTAGCTCTTCTAATCTAGTTTCTTTTATCTCAGAAAGTTCATACCAACATTTGGAATCATCTTTTACCACAATGGGTTGGGTGAGTGCGAAAGCTCCATCTTCTTTTAAAAATAAGGAAGAAGGTTCCATGTAATAAATCTCGTGGTTTCTAGATTGAGCTTCCAAGAGTATTGCTAATGTACTATCTTTCTTAAAATCTATTGACCCAATTGGATCCATTATTACTCCCAGCTTCATTTATGCTCCCACATCTATAAACATATTACATTAAGAAAGTTAAAACTCTCCACATAAAGATCTGACAGCACTTATAGAGGAAATAACAGCAGTTTCAGCTCTTAAAACTCGACTTCCAATGGTAACAGGAATGAACTTATTTTCTTCAAATAAATCTATCTCATCAGTTGTGAAATCTCCTTCAGGACCAATGGCCAAAGCTAAAGATTTACCAAAACTTATTTGGGATAATCTGCGTTGAGCTTTAGGATAAAGTACAACCTTAGTTTCTGCTTTCACATGGGCACACCAATTTCTTACACTTTTGATATAAGAAATTTCTGGTAACCAGTCTTCTCCACATTGTTCACAAGCATTAACAGCTATCTTCTTCCAACGGGATAATCTTACTGACTGAGTTTTTTCATTAATTTTTGCCACCGTTCTTTCTGATCTTAAGGGTGTAATACTTCTCGCTCCCAATTCAGTTGCTTTTTGTATAGAGAATGAGAAAGGATCAGGTTTTAATAAGCATTGTCCTAAGAAAATGCTAATCCCCCCTTGGGGTGCAAAGCTCCTATTTTCTAATATCCTTATAGAAAGATTATTCTTCTCTTTTATAATTTCAGCAAGGCAAGAATATCCCCTGCCATTAAAAAGCTTAATTTGATCTCCATTCTTTTTTCTTAGTACATTAATTAAATAATTCGATGTATCTTTTGAAAGAATGATCTTATCTTTCAGCAAAAAATCATTATCTAAATATATCCTTGTATAGTTCATTCTTAATATTATGATTAATACTCTTATTATTACATCATTCAAAAATAATAAGGATTAACAATGCAAAATAATAGAGCAATTAATATTTATTTAGTTAGACATGGAGAAGCGGATGCCTCCTGGAATGAAGATCGTGATCCTGGGTTGAGTACAAAAGGTAAAAAACAGGCAGCTGCTGTTGCAGAAGAACTATTTCTAGAATTACCTAAAGTCATATCAATAATTTCTAGCCCTCTTGCTAGAGCTATTCAAACAGCTGAACCTTTTACAAGCAAAATAAATGCCAATCTTGTTATAGACAAAATTTTCTCTGAAATTCCTTCTCCAGGTATAGCTCTCTCTAAAAGAAAGCAATGGCTTAAAGATATATTTAACATAGATACCATCAAACTAGAAAATCCCCAGCAAGAATGGAAAAAAGGGATTATTCATTCTATTTCTGATTTAGAAACTGACACAATTATTTTTTCCCACTTTATGGTAATTAACTGTATTGTTGGATGGATAACGGGGTCAAAAAAATTAGTAAGCTTCTTTCCTGATAATTGCTCCATAACAAAGCTTGTTAAAAAAGAAAAAGAGATTATCTTAGTTGAAAAAGGTAGGGAACTTGCTACCACTGTTCAATAAAAAAATAAACTAATTTTAATTTTTTTTTTACTTGAAAGAATAAAATTGAGATGTATTATTTGTGATTCAAATGAAATCTAACAACCGCGATAAATCTTAATACAAAATGGCAAAAAGAAAGTTTAATGGAGAGGGAAAGCAGTTAAGCGTTCAGGTTGAAAAAAGTTTAAAGAAATACTTTACAGAGTTAGATGGTGAACTTCCGGTGGATATATACGCAATGGTATTAAAGGAAGTAGAGCAGCCTCTTCTTGAGATTACAATGAGACAGTGTAATGGTAATCAAACCCATGCTTCAAAAATGCTTGGGTTAAATAGAGGGACTCTTCGTACAAAATTAAAAGAGTATAAGATGCTCTAGTCCTCTGGGTCTCCATGACAAAAGAGCCCAATCAAAAAATTAAAAGAGCCCTTGTTAGCGTTTCTAATAAAGAAGGTGTTGATAGCTTCTGCTCGTTTTTGGTTAAAGAGTTTAATATAGAAATTGTGTCGACAGGTGGAACCTTGAAAGCTTTAAAGGAAGCTGGAATAAAGGCCCTAGAGATATCAGATTTCACTGGATTTCCTGAAATTATGGATGGAAGGGTTAAAACCCTCCACCCAAAGGTTCATGCAGGAATATTATCTAGAAGATCTATAGATGAAAAGACTATGGAGAAAAATAATATTCTGCCAATTGACCTAGTCATAGTAAATCTTTATCCATTTGCAGAAGCTATATCTAAGAGTGATGTAACTCTAGAAACAGCTATTGAAAATATTGATATAGGAGGCCCTAGTATGATTAGGTCTGCAGCAAAAAATCATAAATATGTAGCTGTAGTAGTTGATCCTAATGACTATTCTTTTGTAATGAAAGAAATGAAAGAACAAGGAGGTATTCTTAATCAGAAAACTAGAGGTGTATTGGCTACCAAAGCTTTCCATCACACCGCAAATTACGACACTACTATTTCTGGATATTTCTCTTCACTCCATGAAGAGAACTTCCCTGAAACTATTTTTGCAAAATTTAGTAAGAAGGAAGTTATGAGATATGGAGAAAATCCTCACCAAAAAGCTGCCTTTTATATTGATAATACGAAACAAGGAAATGGCATAGGAAATTCAGTCCAACTCCAAGGCAAACAATTGTCTTATAACAATATAGCAGATACTGATGCTGCTATTGAATGCGTTAAAAGTTTTGATGAACCTACTTGTGTAATAGTTAAACATGCAAATCCTTGTGGAGTAGCAACTGGTAAAAATATTAACGAAGCCTATGAAAAGGCCTTTGCTGCTGATTCAGTTTCAGCCTTTGGAGGCATAATTGCAATAAATAGAGAATTAGAAGAAAAAACAGCTCAACAAATAATGGATAACCAATTTGTGGAAGTGATTGTAGCTCCAGGAGTGTCTTCTTCCGCTAAAAAAATATTAAGTAGTAAAGAAAATATTAGAGTATTAGAAATGGATAGAATGGATAAGTTATCAACTGGGTTTAAGTTTCTCAGTGTTACTGATGGTCTTCTAGTTCAAGAAATAGACCAAGG
>CAZMZZ010000033.1:0-17287 GCA_964571215.1 uncultured Gammaproteobacteria bacterium | reverse complement strand
TTATAAGTCCACTAAGTCCTATGAAATCCGCATTTTCTTTAATTGCAGTTTGAATGATTTTCTCTGCTGGAACCATTACTCCCAGATCAATTACTTCAAAGTTATTACATTGCAAGATGACACCAACGATATTTTTTCCAATATCATGTACATCACCTTTTACAGTAGCTAGGATTATTTTTCCATTTGTCTTAAGTTTTCCAATTTTTTCTTTTTCTATAAATGGGATTAAATAAGATACTGCTTCTTTCATAACTCTAGCACTTTTAACAACTTGAGGAAGAAACATTTTTCCTTCCCCAAATAAATCTCCTACTATGTTCATTCCATCCATCAGAGGTCCTTCAATAACCTCTATGGGACTATCCTTAAGCGTTCTTTCTTCTTCTACGTCTTCTATTATGAATTTATTAATTCCATGTACTAGAGAGTGAGAAATTCTTTCATCACTCTTCAATTCACGCCAAGCTATCGTTTCTTCACTTTTTTCTTTTTTTTGAGAAAAACCCTTAGAAGCTTCTATTAATTTTTCTGTAGCGTCTTTTTTTCTATTAAGAATCACATCTTCAATTGTGTCTCTTAATTTAGGATCAATATCTTCATAAACTGAAAGTTGACCTGCGTTTACAATTCCCATAGATAATCCATTCTTAATTGCATGGTAAAGAAATACTGAGTGCATAGCTTCTCTTATTAGATCATTGCCTCTAAAAGAGAAAGAAACATTACTAATGCCACCCGATGTTCTTATATTTGGATAGTTTTTCTTTATGTACTTACATGCATCTATAAAATCTTTAGCGTAGTTTAGATGTTCATCGAGGCCAGTTGCTACAGCAAAAACATTGGGATCAAAGATAATATCCTCTTCTGGAAAATTAACTTCTTTAACTAATATATCGTAGCTTCTTTTACATATTTTACACCTATCTTCATAGTTAGCTGCCTGGCCTTTCTCATCGAATGCCATAACCACTATTGCTGCTCCATATCTTTTACATAATCGAGCTTGTTTTACAAACTCCTCTTTACCTTCTTTTAGACTTATTGAATTAACTATACTTTTTCCTTGTATATTTTTTAAACCTTCTTCTATTACATCCCACTTTGATGAATCTATCATTATTGGAACTTTACAAATTTCCGGTTCCGTAGAAATAAGTTTTAAAAAATGTACCATCTCTTCTTTTGAATCAAGTAGGCCTTCATCCATGTTCACATCAATTATTTGAGCTCCTGATTCAACTTGACTCTTTGCAACTTCAAGAGCTTCATCATATTTTTTTTCTTTAATCAATCTAGAAAATTTCTTTGATCCTGTAACATTAGTTCTTTCTCCAATATTAATGAAAAGTGAATCTTTGCTAATAGAGAGATGCTCAAGTCCACTTAAAAAAGTTACTTTATTACTTTTTTTTGATTTTCTTTGGTTTAAATGAGCAACTTCTTCTTTTATAGCTTCAATATGACTAGGTGTAGTTCCACAACATCCACCAACTATATTAACTAACCCTTCTTCAGCAATTTCTTTTATTATCGAAGACATGTGTTCTGGAGATTCATCATAACTTCCCATTTCATTAGGCAATCCTGCATTAGGATGAAGGCTTATAGGCTTATCTGAGATATTGTCTAGAGAATGTAGGTGAGGTCTAAGATGTTCAGCGCCTAAGGCACAGTTAAAGCCTATGGCATCAGCATCGCTATGCCTTATAGCAGCCCAGAAGCCTTCAACAGTTTGACCTGAAAGAGTTCTTCCTGAAGCATCAGTTATGGTGCCAGAAACAATTAGAGGAATTTCTTTTTTTAAATCTTGGCATTTTTCTATATATGCATATATTCCAGCTTTTACATTTAATGTATCAAAAACAGTTTCAAACATAAGCAAGTCACTACCACCATCAATTAACCCATCAATACTTTCTCGATAACTTTTAACTAGCTCATCAAAAGATATATTTCTTTGTGCAGGATTATGTACATCAGGTGATAATGATGCAGTTTTATTAGTAGGACCTATAGAGCCAACTACATAAGCTTTTTTTTTGGTATCTTTAATAGCTTCTTTAGCTATCTTTGCTCCTTGATAATTAAGTTCATAAGATTTTTGTTGTAAAAAATAATCAGCTTGAGAGATCGAATTTGAATTAAAAGTATTTGTTTCTATAAAATCACTCCCAGCTAAAAGAAATTTTTTATGAATTTCTTTAATTAATTCTGGTTGAGTTATATTTAAGAGATCGTTATTTCCTTTTAACTCATAATCAAAATTTCTATATTCTTTACTTCTGAAATCATCTTCTGTAAGTCTTTCGTCTTGAATCATAGTTCCCATAGCACCATCTAGGAGCAAGATCCTATTTGATAGTAATTTTTGAAGATTTTTCTTGAGCATTCGAGTATTAGATAAAATATATTTATCTTAAATTATATCTGTATTTATTATAATAAGCTTATTATTGCAGTGTTTTCCATCAAGAAGTGTAAGGGGATAAGTAATTTTAAATAAATTTCTTAAATTTGATTATTATTTTTTCTTATTAAGAAAACTTCTTAAAAAGTATTTAGACAATATAAGATAATGTAAAGGTTTTATTAGATATTGTAGAATATCATTATGTCTGAGATCGAGATAACAAAATCAGCTGAGGGTTATTTAAAAGAACTCTTAGAAAAACAAGAAGAAAGTACAATTGGTATAAAGATATTTGTTACTAATCCGGGCACCCCTCGAGCTGAGACCTGTATAGCCTATACAAAAGATATAGATGATATTTCTAAATTTATCGTAAAAGAAAAACAAACCTTTAATCTTTATTTAGAAGAAGGATCATTAAATTTTTTGGAAGATGCAAAAGTAGATTATTCACCTGATAAATTTGGTGGAAATTTAACCATAAAAGCTCCTAATGCCAAGCTTCCCTTATTTTCAGATGATGGAACATTAGAAGAAAAAATAAATTATTTTCTCTATTCTGAAATTAACCCAGGTCTTGAAGCTCATGGAGGAGAGGTTATGTTAGTAGAAATTCTTGAAGATAATACTGCCGTTTTACAGTTTGGTGGTGGTTGTCAAGGGTGCGGAATGGTTGATCTAACTTTAAAAGATGGAGTCGAAAAGACTTTAATGGAAAAAATACCAGAATTAACTAAAGTTCTTGATATTACAGACCATAGCAATAGAGAGAATGCTTATTACAAATAAAGTTATTTTACTTTTATTATCTTATTCCAATATATAATTATTGAATGTCTTTATTAAATGCTGAATCTTGTTTTATTTTCACCGATACAGAGACTTCAGGATTAAATATTAACTTTTCTCAAATCATCCAGGTAGGCTCAATACTATCTAATGATAGTATAGAAGTAGAGGATACACAGGATCTAAACTGTAATTTGCTTCCTTGGGTAGTTCCCAGTCCTGAAGCTTTTTTAGTTCACAGAAGGGTAGAAAGCTTAGTTGGAAAAGGGTTATCTCATTATGAAATGATGCTTAAATTAAGGAAGGAGTGGCTTAATTGGTCTAGTACACGCAACCCTGTCTTCATTACTTATAACGGTCACAGGTTTGATGAAGAACTTTTTAGGAGACAATTCTATTGGTGTCTGCTTCCATCATACATCACTAACACAGAAGGTGCGTCAAGGTTAGATTTAATGTACACCTTTCAATTAATAGCTAATTTCTTCTCGCATTGTGTTCAAGTTCCTACTAACGACGAAGGTGAGGTTAGTCTAAAATTAACGGATTGGGCAAATCGAAATAATATATCTTCTGAGGGTGCTCATGATGCATTAAATGATTGTTATTTGATGGTTAACCTATCAAAAATCGTAAAAGAGAAAGCAGGTCCAGCATGGAAAGCTTCACTTAAAGGATCTTCCAAGGGGGGAAATCTTAATCTTATACAATCTGAACCTTTCGCAATGTTAGGAGAGGTGTTTAGAAAGAAAACATTTTCTTCTCCAATTACTTTTTGTGGCCAAAATCCTAAGTTTACAAATGAGGTAGCGGTTTTAGATCTATGTTGTAATCCTGATGAGTTAGATCAATGCACTGATAATGAATTGTTGGAACAAATTGGAAATAGTGGAACAGCCATTAGAAAATTAAAGATTAATAGAAGTCTTCCAATAATTCCTTCTGATCAAATCCCTAACTTGAAGGAACATCTAGATAACATGAACATAACAAAAAATACAGTTGAAGAAAATGCTTACAAGATTAGAAATAACATTAATTTACAAAAAAGGATATCTGAATTAATGGGTAAGAATCAGATAACTTATCCTGAACCTAAATTTGTAGAACAGTCTGTCTATTCAGGTTTTGCTTCAAATGCAGACGAACTTTGGATGGAAAGATTCCATTCCGTTGATTGGGAAAAGAAAGCAGCATTAGTAGGTGGATTTGAAGACAGTCGCTACAAAGAATTAGCTGAAAGACTTATCTGTACTAATTCTCCAGAGTCAGCTTCAGAAGAAGCAAATAGTAAATATCAGTCCTTCTTAAAGTATAGGATAAATACAAGTGGACCTTGGTTTTCGTTAAAAGAAGCTAATGAAAAGACAGATAAATTATTATCGGAGACAAATGATAGTGAGGATAAGAAAATACTAGAGCATGTACAAAAGCACCTTAGATCTATGTCTCTTCTTTAATTTATTTAGTTTCCCAGGGGGTTATTTGTACCAAAACACCAAAATAAGGGTGATCAATATAGTGCCATTTACTTTCTACCATTTTTCTCTCTTCATGTAATTCATATTGATTCTTATCTAGCAATTTAACAACAGAATAAGAGTCTGTATTGATTTCTTTTATCTCTTCTTGATTATTTATTTCATTAGGAATAATAGGTAAATAATCAAACCATTTCTTTAAATCTATAAAAGAAATATTCATTTTAGGTAAGAAAGATTTTTGCCAGAAATATGTATCTTCTTTAATCTCATTATTTTCTTTAATTAATCTTTTTAAATTATTGAAATTATATAATTTATTTATACTTGGTATATAGTCTAGCCTCGAATTTTTTGAAGAATACTTTAGTTTTATTTCACCATGAAGATATCGTTCTTTATAAGTTCGTAATTCTCCAAAAATTACCTTATCTAAGTTATTACCTAAGACTAAAACTGGAAATGATAGTTTTTTATTAAAAATAGGCTGATACCAGGATCTTTTATAAAGCACTTTATAATTATCATTTTTATTCAGAGTTTTATAGACTTTTAATAAATTCTTATCTTCTACTTTTTCAAATAATTCTACAGATAATTTAAATTTAGTTTGATTAGAGTTTGATATTAACTCTTCTTGAGGGACTTCCTTCTTAGAAAATTCAACTTTCTTAATTAAAGCAGATGTTTCTTCAAGTCCATGTTTAATAGAGTCCTTATTTACTAATAAAGAAGATTCTTCTGGAAGTTCTACTAAGTTCTCGGAGAATTCCCATGGACTTAAACCATACCAAGTTTCTTCTTTATCAAAGTGTGAAATTTTAAGATTTTCAAAAATAACTATATCTATTCTATAAATTGAAGCTGCATTTGAATCATTAAGAAAACTTTGAATAGTCTTTTTTAGTGAATTAGGAATATCAACTTCTGCATTTATCCAAGATACAAAGAAGAATATAAAAGATAATATTACGTTTTTCATTTTCTTAGTGATTAAACATTAACAAGTTCTTTTTTAATCCTTGAAGGAAAATTTCTTATTTTTCTTGGAGTTTTAATGTCGATATGCCCCTTATTAATAAATTTAATCTTTATTCTATCTTTACTGGCCCGTATAGAGGAGATAGATTGTGCTTCAGCTATAATTCTTATCTCATTTTGAATAAAGAGATTAATTAATTCATTTGGAAATAGTCCAAACCTATCTATCATTTCGACCTGTATTGTTCTTAGCTCCTTATTGGAGTTAGCAAGGGCAATTCTGTTATACATTATTAATCTTTGATTAAGATCAGGAAGATAATTTTCTGGTATGTAAGATGAGACCCCTAAATTTATATCTTTTTCTTTTTCTAGTAGATCAAATTCTAAAATTCCTTTTTTAATATAATTTGCAGCTTTTGCTAGAAGTCTCGTATACAAGTCCAACCCAATGGATTCAAATATTCCGCTTTGCTTTTCACCAAGAATTTCCCCAGCCCCGCGTATTTCAAGATCTTTAATTGCTAATAAAAGACCAGCAGAGAGTGAATCTGAGTCTTCAAAGGCTTCTATTCTGGATCGCGCTTTCTTCTTTCTAATATTTCTAGAAGATTTTAAAAAGTATGCATATGCTTGCTTATTGCTCCTTCCCACCCTCCCTCTAAGTTGATGAAGTTGAGCTAGACCTAATTTATCTGCATTTTCTATAACAATAGTATTGGCATTCTGAATATCTAAACCGCTTTCAATGATTGTGGAACAAACTAGAATATCAATATTTCCTTTATGAAAATCTAACATTGTGGCTTCAATTTCTAGTGACTTGAGCTTTCCATGAACAATCCCGATAGAAAGCTTAGGAAATCTGTTCTGTAAATCTAATTTCTTGTTATTTATTAGTCTTAGATCGTTACAAAGGTAATAAATTTGACCACCTCTTAGAATTTCTCTTTGTATAGATTCATTAACTAAATTATTATTAAAAGGATATACAAATGTCTTAACACTAACTCTATCTGGAGGAGGTGAAGAGATAATAGAAAAATCTTTAAGCTTTGAAAGAGCAAAATTAAGAGATCTTGGAATTGGAGTAGCAGACAGACTCAAAACATTAATATCTTCTTTGATTTTTTTTATTTTCTCTTTCTGTCGTACTCCAAATCTATGCTCTTCATCAATTATTAAAAGTCCAATATCAAAGTAAGAGATAGAATCTTGGAGTAGGGCATGTGTTCCGATCAAGATGTCAATTTTTCCTGAAGAAACATCTTCTAAAAGTTTCTTTCTAGCTTTATTTTTTATATTTTTAGTAAGCATAGAAATAGTTATTGGTGTCTCACTAAATCTTTTTCTAAAACTATCTAAATGTTGTTGTGCTAAAAGTGTGGTTGGTACTAGTACACATGTTTGTTTATTATTGTAGCTAGCCAAAAAGGAAGCTCTCATAGCTAGTTCAGTCTTACCAAAACCTACTTCTCCGCAAACCAATCTATCCATTGGTTTTTTTTCTTGTAGATCAGATTCGACTTCTTGCATAGAAGTTATTTGATCGGGTGTTTCCTGATAAGAAAAATGTGAAACAAAACTTTCGTATTCTTTTGGAATTTCATAACTAGTACCAACAGAAGAAGCTCTATGTGCCTGGACCTGTAATAATTCAGCAGCTATATCAAAAGATTTTTTTAAAGCTGCATTCTTTCTTTTATTCCATATTTTAGAACCTAGGCTATCTAAAGGTATTTCTTTAGGACCATAATACCTAGAAACCAGGGCCATAGATTCAATAGGAACAAATATTTTTCCTTTATTAAGATACTCTATCTCAATACAGTCGTTAATTATCCCCTTAGTTTCTATCTTTTTTAGACCTTTAAATAAACCTATACCATAAGAAAGATGCACTATTTTTTCATTTTTGGCTGGTAAGGATGTTAGAGAATTTTTTTTTCTTTCAACTTTCTCTTCTTTTCTATTTGATTTTTCTTCAATTTCTAAATCTTTCTTTTTAACTTTTTTTAAGCTTTTAAAGAAGTTTATTTTTTTCTTTCTAACAAAATCACCATACTCTTTTTGAGAAGCAAAAAGTTTATCAGGAGGTAGAATTGGTCTTTGAATATCGTATCTATATTCTTCATATCTATTCTCTACAAGATTTAAAAATTCTTTACCTGAAGATAGAACATCATTATCTATAAAAATATCATTGAAATGTTTTACAAAGTTTAAAAAAACGACCTTCCTGTCATAAAATAATGGCAAGTAAATCTCTGCACCTACTGCAGGTTTGTATTTTGTAATTTGTGCAAATATCTCAGAATCATCTTCATGACTATTAAAGTTTTCTCTCCAATTTTTAATAAAACTAGAAACAGAATTTTTGTCTAGAGGATATTCAAAAACTGGAAGAGCAGACAAAGAATCTAGTTTTTTTCTTGTTAGTTGAGTTTCAGGATCAAACAATCTTATAGATTCAACAACATCACCCATTAATTCTATTCTTGCTGGATAGGAAAGGTTTGAAGAAAAAAAATCAATTATCGAACCTCTTAAAGCAAACTCACCACGATTTCTTACTACCTCTTTTTGTATATAACCATTGTTAACTAGAGAATTAACAGTGTTTTTTCTGTGTAATTTATGTCCTATTTCTATGTTAGTTATATCTGTTATATGTTTATAAGCAGCACAAGGACTCATTAAAGCTTGTATAGAAACAATCAAGGTGGTTTTTTTGTGTGAATTTAAATCTGATAATGCTTTAATTCTTTTCGATCTAATTTCAGCAGTAGGAGAAAAAAAATCATAGGGAAGGGTTTCATTATAAGGAAACAACAATAGGTTATTTGATTTACTCTTAGAATATAAAAAAAGAAAAGCTTGTTCAGCTAAAAAAGGACTAGAAAAAATTAAAAGTTCATTTTTTCTATACGTTAAACCTAATTTTTCTAGCTCACTTTCTAAACTTGCCTTAGATTGACTAATGCTTTTTTTCATAAAACTCTATATTAGATAACTGAAAGAAGTAATTGCTAAGTGTATAATATTTTTGCTCAAGTATGAGAGACAAAAAGTGGATTTAAAATTTTCAAAAGAAGATCTTGAATTTAAACAGGAAGTTAAGGATTTTCTAGATGCAAATTATCCTGTAGATATTAAAGACAAGCAGGATAAAAGGTACCCCCTTGAAAAGTCAGACATCATTAAATGGCAGAGAGTACTGTCTAAACAAGGATGGTTCGCAATATCCTGGCCAAAGGAGTATGGAGGTTCAGAATTATCTCCAACAAAGAAATATATTCTTCAAAATGTATTGGCTGAACAAAACACACCTATCCTTGTACCCTTTGGAGTAAATATGTGTGGACCAGTTATATATACTTTTGGAACAGATAAGCAAAAAGATTTTCACTTACCAAAAATTTTAAATAGTGATATATGGTGGTGCCAGGGATATTCAGAACCTGGATCGGGTTCAGATTTAGCTTCACTAAAAACTAAAGCAGAAAAAAAAGAGGATTATTATCTAGTAAGTGGCACAAAAACATGGACCACATTAGCACAACATGCAGATTGGATATTTTGTTTAGTAAGAACTGAAAAAACTAGTATTAAACAAGAAGGAATAAGTTTTATGTTGATAGACATGAGAAGCGAAGGTATTGAAGTAAAGCCAATAATCACAATAGATGGCTCTCATGAAGTTAATATGGTTTATTTTGATAATGTGAAGGTACCTAAAGAAAATTTGGTTGGTGAGGAAGGCCAAGGATGGAACATTGCAAAATTTCTTTTAATGCATGAAAGAACAGGTATAGCTGGCTTAGCTGCTATTAAGAGAGAACTTAAAAGACTAAAGGAATTAGCTTCTGAAATCTATTCAGGAGAAAAAACTCTCTTAGAAGAAAGTAGCTTTCTAAATAAAATAAATGAAACTGAAATAGAATTGGATGCAGCAGAATTCACCGAATTGAGAACTCTTTCTGCTATTTCTAAGAATGGTTCTCCTGGTCCTGAATCATCTATTCTCAAAATTAAAGGAACTGAACTTCAACAAAGAATTACTGAACTTTTTGTAGAGATGTTAGGATACTATGCTCACCCATTCTTTAATGAGAGTGATTTGGGATCAAATATGTCAATTGGCCCTGATTTTGCCGCACCAGTAATGCCAAATTATTTAAATTTTAGAAAAGTATCAATTTATGGCGGCAGTAATGAGATACAAAGAAATGTAATAGCAAAAGCAATATTAGGATTATAAATTATGGATTTTTCTTTTAATGAAGAACAGACGCTTATCCAAGGTCAAGTGGAACAATTTATTCAAAGAGATTATGACTGGGAAGCAAGACAGCTATTAGCAGAGACTGAACTAGGTTTTAGTCAAGATAATTGGAAAACATTTGCTGAGTTAGGTTGGCTAGGGATTTCCATTTCTGAAGAAGCTGGTGGATTCGGAGGAAGTGCAATAGAAACCATGATTGTAATGGAAGAGTTTGGAAAAGGGTTAGTTCTTGAACCTTTTTTAGAAACTATAGTGTTAAGTTCTTCTTTGTTAGATTTATCTGGTACGGTTGAGCAAAAGAAAGAGATTTTATCTTCAGTAATAGAAGGGGATCTTCAGCTTGCTTTAGCTTTTACTGAGCCGCAGAGTAGATTTAATTTATCTGATATTACAACTGAAGCTAAGAAAGATGGAAAAGATTATCTTCTAAATGGATTTAAATCTGTAGTGATGAATGGTCCATCAGCTAACCACTTTATAATAGCAGCAAGAACTTCAGGTAATCAAAGAGATATTGAGGGTATAACTCTTTTTTTAATTGATGCTAATTCTGAAGGTATTTCAACAAGGGATTACAAAACTGTAGATGGAAGGAGAGCCTCTGAACTAACTATAGAAAATGTAAAAGTTTCAACTGATTCAATTTTAGGCTCTTTAGATAAAGGTTATGAGTTCCTTGAAAAAGCTGTCGATATTGCAACGTTAGCCATTTGTGCTGAAGCCGTTGGTATTATGGAGATTTTGTATAAAACAACAGTAGAGTATTCAAAGACCAGAGAACAGTTTGGTCAACCAATAGGAAAATTTCAGGTTTTACAACATAGAATGGTTGATATGTTCATGGAATATGAACAATCAAAATCTCTTTTGTATATGGCTACAATGAAACATGTTGAAAATGCACCAGATTCAAAGAAAGCCATTTCTGGATTAAAATATCAAATCGGTAAAGCAGGAAAATTTGTAGGACAAGAGTCAATACAAATACATGGTGGCATGGGTGTGACAGATGAATTAAATGTTGGTCATTTTTTTAAGCGACTTACTACAATAGGTGCTATATTTGGAAATTCAGATTTTCACTTAAAACGTTATTCTTCAATTAAAGTTTAATGACCTCAGATCAACCAGATAAAAGAAAAAGACCAGATCTTCCTCTAGATAGCTTTGGTGACTTTCAATACAGACAGGCCTTAGCTGAGGAAATGCTTCCAATGATAGGAAGGATGTACAGAAAGAATGTTCATCTATTGTTGTATGGTAAACCATTAGTTAATCTTTCTGTTTCTGAACTCATGCAAGCTCATAGATTTGTAAGAGAAGTAGAAAATAATGAGTTAAGTGAGTTCGAAACTTATCAAGTTATAACTTCTTTAAGTGATCTAGAATTAGGGCCAGCAGAAATAGATGTAGGAATAATAGCGGCTGCATATCTTTACGATGACAAAAAATCAGAGATAAATGACTTTGTTTTAGATTCAGTAAAAGAGTTAATTGGAAAAACCGGATCAGTACTAGATGAAGCACAAGACATTGTACTTTTTGGTTTTGGAAGAATAGGTCGTATATTGACTAGATTGCTAGTAGAAGATAGCGGTGGAGGTGACAATTTATTACTCAAAGCAATTGTTGTCCGTAAGTCAGGTTCAGGTGACCTAATTAAAAGAGCCAACCTTCTTAGAACAGATTCTGTCCATGGACCTTTTAAAGGAACTATTAGAGTTATGGCAGATAAGGATATGCTCATCATTAATGGTAATGAAGTTCAAATAATCTATGCAAATGGACCTGATGAAATAGATTATTCAAAATATAACATTAAAAATGCTCTTCTCATTGATAATACTGGAGTCTGGAGAGATAAAGACAATCTGTCTAAACACCTAACATGCAAGGGAATAAAAAAAGTTTTACTAACAGCCCCTGGAAAAGAAGGGATAAAGAACATAGTTCATGGGATCAACAATCAAGATAAAAACGAAAATGACCTAATTGTTGGAGCAGCTTCTTGCACAACAAATGCTATTGTACCGGTCTTGAAAGTAATCCATGATAAGTTCCAGATTTTATCTGGCCATATTGAAACTGTACATGCTTATACAAATGATCAAAATTTAATTGATAATTTTCATAAAAAAGAAAGAAGAGGTAGGAGTGCAGCACTTAACCTTGTTATAACAGAAACAGGTGCTGGTAAAGCTGTTGGACAAGTTTTACCTGATCTAGAAGGAAAATTGACTGCTAATGCTATTAGAGTTCCTACCCCCAATGTATCGTTGGCTATAATGAGGTTAGATTTAAAAGAGAATATAAATACTAGTGAGTTAAATGACTATTTAAGGCAAATAGCGTTTCATTCATCTTACAAAGACCAAATAGACTATACAAACCAAACAGAAGTTGTTTCTTCAGATTTTGTTAGTAATAGAAAAGCAGGGATTATTGACTCTGCCGCTACCATCTGCAATGGAAGTAATAGCTGTGTGCTCTATGTATGGTACGACAATGAATTTGGATATACAGCCCAACTCCTTGGGTTAGCAAAGGACATGGTTGGTCTAACTTATGAAAGATATCCAAAATTTGAATAATCTAGCTAGCAAAGTTCTTCTCTGATATTTATAATACGCGCGCATAGTGCGGTACGGTCTTGGGTTACTTTAAATTTCTCTTAAAAGAGAGGGAATGATAAAAATAAAGCAAGGTTTAGATCTTCCAATTGCTGGATCTCCAGGGGATAAGTTATCTGACTTTAAAAAAGTAAGGTCAGTCGCTCTTGTAGGTAATGATTATAATGGACTAAAAGCTTCCGTATTAGTGGAGCCTGGTCAGAAAGTAAGATTAGGCGAAACACTCTTCTTAGACAAAAAAAATCCTGGTGTTAAATTTACTTCACCTGGAGGAGGTACTATACAGGCTGTTAACAGAGGTTTAAGAAGATCCCTCCAATCAATCGTTGTTGATTTAGATAACGATGAAGAAGAAGTAAGTTTTAATTTAGAAGACTTGCAATCCTTAGACCCTCTTAAAATTAGAGATAACCTGATCGAATCGGGTCTTTGGACTAATCTTAGAAGAAGACCTTTCAGTAGAATTCCTTC
Source organism: uncultured Gammaproteobacteria bacterium (assembly GCA_964571215.1). Taxonomy (GTDB): domain Bacteria; phylum Pseudomonadota; class Gammaproteobacteria; order Magnimaribacterales; family Magnimaribacteraceae; genus CAJWPI01. The sequence goes on along the minus strand of CAZMZZ010000033.1, from coordinate 4,234 downwards.
TATAGATGAGACTCCTGCCTCTATTTTTATAAATGCTATGGATACTAATCCATTATCAATAGATCCAGAATTAGTAATTTCTTTAAATAAGGACGATTTTTACAAAGGCATAGAGATTCTCAAAACTCAAACTAAAGGAAAGGTTTATATTTGTACTTCAGCAGATTCTTCTATTGAGATACAAGAAAACGTCCAATTAGAAAAACATATTTTTAGCGGTCCACACCCATCTGGTTTATCCGGAACACACATGCATTTCATTTCTCCTCCAACACTAGCAAATATAAACTGGCATATTAGTTATGCAGATGTAATATCAATTGGTGAATTCTTTTCTTCAGGAAGGCTTCCAACAAAAAAATATATAAGCTTAGCTGGACCTCAAGTTGAAGATCCTAAAATATTCATAACTAGAGCAGGAGCAAGCACGGATGAAATATGTAATGGCAAGTTAAAACCAGCAAATAATAGAATCATATCTGGTTCTGTTATTGGAGGAAGAGAAGCAATTGGAGCATTTGCTTATTTAGGAAAATATCATAACCAAATTTCAGTAATTGAAGAAGCGTCTCCAGAAGACAGAGAATTATTTGATTGGGCTAGATTAGGATTTAATAGGTATTCATTTATTCCTTTATTTATTTCAAATTTTCTAAAATCAAAGAAATACAACTTTAAGACCTTAATGTATGGACCTGATAGAGCCATATTGCCGATAGGAACATATGAAAAAGTTTTTCCATTAGAAATGCTTATCACTGTTCTCCTCAGATATATTGTTGTTGGAGATACAGAAAAAATCCAATCTTTAGGAGGTTTAGAATTAGATGAAGAAGATCTAGCTCTATGTAGTTTTGTTTGCCCGAGTAAATATGACTTTGGTTCTCTGTTAAAGGAGAACTTAGCTCGTATTGAAATTGAAGGTTAATTATGAAATTTTTAAGAAAAATTTTTGACGATTTAAAGCCTGCCTTTTCTCCTGGTGGGAGGTTTGAAAGATGGAATGTTATTTTCGATGTAATTGAGAATTTCTTTTATTCTTCAGGTCGAAGAACCTTCGGTACAGTTCATATTAGAGATGCTTCAGATGTACAGCGTATCATGATTACAGTAATGGTTGCTACCTTACCGGCTGTATTTTATGGAATGTATAATATAGGTTTCCAAGCTTTACAAGTAATCGACTTAAACGATCCAGTATTAAGAAACGATTGGCACTTTGTTTTTATTGATCTGCTCTGTAACTACAATCCCCAAAGTATATTTGATTGTCTTTGGTACGGAGCTTGTTTTTTTATTCCTATCTATGCAGTTACCTTTGTTGTAGGAATTCTGTGGGAAATGGTTTTTGCATTTGTTAGAAACCATGAAATAAGTGAAGGTGCTTTTGTAACAACAATATTGTTTGCTCTATGTTGTCCTCCTGATGCCCCTTTATGGCAAGTTGCTCTTGGAATTAGCTTTGGAATAGTTATAGGCAAAGAAGTCTTTGGGGGTACAGGAAAGAACTTCTTAAACCCGGCATTAGCAGGAAGGGTTTTCTTATACTTCGCTTACCCAGCTCAATGGTCAGGAGATTCTGTTTGGATTGCTGTGGATGGCTTCAGCTCACCAACAATTCTTTCAGTAGCAGCACAAGAGGGTATGCAGGGCGTTCTAGCCGATATTTCTTGGAGTGAAGCTTTTATTGGATCTATGCCTGGATCGATTGGAGAGACATCTACATTATTTATTTTAATAGGTCTTTTACTTCTTTTTTATAACAAAGTAGCATCTTGGCGAATAGTTCTTGGTGTTCTTCTGGGAACTGCTATTACAAGTGTTTTATTTAATACGATAGGATCAGATACTAATCCTATGTTTGATTTACCATTTTATTGGCATTTAGTAATAGGAGGCTACGCATTTGGACTTACTTTTATGGCGGTAGAGCCTGTTACAGGTTCACACACGAATCTAGGTAGATGGTATTACGGTATATTAATAGGAATCATGGTAGTTCTTATACGAGTGATAAATCCAGCATTCCCTGAAGGGATGATGTTAGCTATACTTTTTGCTAACCTTTTTGCTCCTATAATCGACCATTTTGTCCAAGAAAGAAATGTAAAAATGCGCTTAAGAAAACAAAATTCGTTATGAAGAACAATAACTCAATCTTAAAAACTATACTAGTATCTGTAGTGCTTTGCCTTGTATGCTCTTCAGTAATTTCTTTTACAGCTGTTAGTCTTAAAGAAAAGCAAGAAGCTAATATCTTATTAGATAAACAAGAGACTATTCTATCTGCTGCAGGTTTGCTAAAAGAACAAGAATCAATAGATCAAATATTTTCTTCTATTAGTGAAAAAATTGTGAATCTAGATACTGGAAATTACGACTACACAATAGATTTATCTTCATATAATCAAAAAGATTACTCTAATAATGAATTAACATCTAAAACACTCAGACCTCAAGAAGATATTGCTGTTATAAAAAGAAGAGAAAATTTTGCTAAAGTTTATTTGTATTACAAAGACGAGGTATTAGAGACAATTGTACTTCCAGTAAGGGGCCTTGGTCTGTGGGGAACTTTATATGGGTATATTGCACTTGAAAGTGATTTACAAACTGTTATTGGACTAGAATTCTATAAACACAAAGAAACTCCTGGTTTAGGTGCAGAAGTAGATAACCCAAAATGGAAAGCTTTGTGGGAAGGAAAGAAAATCTACGATGCCAGCGGCGAGGTTATTCTTTCTGTTATTAAAGGTCAGGTTAAAAGAAATTCTCCTTCTTCGCTTTATGAAGTTGATGGATTGTCAGGGGCAACAATTACTAGTAAAGGCGTAACTAACTTACTACATTTTTGGTTAGGAAAAATGGGTTATGGCCCTTATTTAAAAAAACTTAAAGAGACTAGTTCGGGGAATTCAAATGTCTAAAGCAAAACAAATACTTCTAAACCCTATCTTTAATGATAATCCTATAGCCCTTCAAGTCTTGGGAGTTTGTTCTGCTTTAGCTGTAACAACTAATCTTTATGTTACTTTAATTATGTGTTTAGCTTTAACTTTAGTAGTTGGGTTTTCTAATCTGTTTGTTTCAATAATAAGAAACCATATACCTTCAAATATAAGGATTATAGTTCAAATTACTATCATTGCTTCTTTAGTAGTAATAGTTGATGAGTTGCTACAAGCCTACGATTATGAAAGCAGTAAAACTATGACAGTTTTTGTAGCTCTAATAGTTACAAATTGCATTGTGATGGGAAGAGCTGAAGCTTTTGCGATGCAAAACACACCTTTCCTTAGTTTTCTTGATGGAATAGGGAATGGATTAGGTTACAGTGTAATTCTAATTTTAGTAGCTGCTTTTAGAGAGCTTTTAGGAGCAGGAACTCTGCTAAATTATGAGATTCTTCCTCTAATTCAAAATAATGGTTGGTATACAGGAAATAATTTTTTTCTATTGCCTCCAAGCTCTTTCATAATTATTGCTCTACTAATCTGGGGATTAAGATCATGGAAGAAAGATCAAATAGAAGAAGTTCAATTTAAAGTAGCCAAAAACAGTCTTGAATTAGAAGAAAATAAGATGTAAATGTTTGAATATTATTTAACTTTATTTATAGAAGCAGTCTTTGTTGAGAACATAGCCTTAGCTTATTTCTTAGGTATGTGTACTTTTTTAGCTATCTCTAAAAGAGTAAATGCTGCTATAGGTCTTGGTATAACGGTTATTTTTTTACTAACTCTAACCGTGCCCATTAACAATATCATTTATACATATTTCTTAAATGAAGATGCTTTATCCTGGATAGGAATAACTGGAACTGATCTTAGGTTTGTAGGATTGATAACCTATATTGGTATTATTGCAGCAGTTGTGCAAATTTTAGAAATGTTCTTAGATAAGTATGTTCCATTTCTATATAACGCTCTTGGCATTTATCTACCCTTGATTACAGTCAACTGTGCCATTCTTGGAGCCTCCTTATTTATGGTAGAAAGAGAACTTCTTTTTGTTGAAAGTGTAGTTTACGGATTTGGAGCAGGAACAGGTTGGGCTCTTGCAATTATTGCTTTAGCAGGAATTAGAGAAAGACTTAAATATGCTGATATTCCATCTGGACTAGAAGGATTAGGAATTACTTTTTTAACCGTTGGCTTGATGTGTTTTGGATTTATGGCATTTGGAGGAATATCTCTATAAATATGGAAAATTTACTTCAGAATGAAATATTTCT
>CAZMZZ010000032.1:0-17820 GCA_964571215.1 uncultured Gammaproteobacteria bacterium | reverse complement strand
TACTATCTTGTGATTTATTGTTATTCAATCTAATATCTTAAATCTTCTTATAAGATAAACAAAAATGGAATTAGATATCTCTTCAATTGGAAACGCTATAGTTGATGTTCAGTTTAGCGTTAAAGAAAGACTTAAAGTATATCTACAAGAACGCTCCATACCTTTTGGTACTATGATGTTGATAGAGGAAACAGAACAAAATAGTCTTATAAATTACCTGAAATTAGAATATGGAGAACCTGTCCTGGCATGTGGGGGTTCAGCTACTAACTCTGTTTATGCTGCCAGTAGTTTTGGATCTAAGTGTCACTTCACTTGCAAAGTTAAAGATGATGATTTGGGAAATTATTACCTAAATAATTTAGGATCTAACAGTATTCTCTTCAACAATAGGGCTTTAGATAAATCCTCTAAACTATCTACAGGAAAAAGTGTCATCATGGTTACGCCTGATGCCGAAAGAACTATGTGCACTTGTTTGGGAATAAGTAATACATTGAATATTTCTGACTTAGATGAGGAAGCAATTAGATCATCTAAATATATTTTTATTGAAGGCTATCTTGTTACATCACCTTCAGCTTTAGAGACCTGTAAAAGAGCTATAGAAATAGCCTCTTCGAGTGAAACTAGGGTAGCCATATCTCTTTCTGATCCAAATATTGCAGATATTTTTAGGAAGGAGATAATGGATTTAATAAAGATTAAATGCGATTTACTTTTCTGTAATGAATCTGAAGCTCTTTCTTTCTCTGAGACTAAGAGACTAAATGCAGCAGAAGACTATTTAGAAACTCTGGTACCTTCAACATTAATAACCCTCCATGAAAAAGGTTGTATGGTTCTACAGGGTGGTAATAGTGAGATGATACAAGGATATAAAGCTAAAGCAATAGATACAAATGGTGCCGGAGATATGTTTGCTGGGGCTGTCTTAAATTCACTTATAGAGGGCACTGATTTAGCCTCATCAGCTAGATTTGGTTGTTATGCAGCTTCAAAGAAAGTGGAAAACTTTGGTCCAAGATTACCAAAAGAAAATTATAAACAGATTAAAAAAAATTTTTTGTAGATATCAGACAAATTATCTGATAAATTGCCGCGCCTTCAATGACTCAGGCATTGAAGTACCTATACATAAATCGTCATGATAGAAAAAAAGAAAAAGCAAAAAAAATCTCCTCCAAAAAGGATAAAAAAAGTTACAAACAAAAAGGTTTCTAAAACTGCAGCAAAAAAGAAAGTTACAAAAATTACAGCAAAAAAGAAAGTTAAAAATATATCAAAAAAGAGGATAACAAAATCTTCAACTAAACCAACATATCGGGGCGAAAAGAATTTTCTAGCTTCGATTAGTCCTTATAAACTAAAGAAAACAGAAAAGTATATGAATGCTCAACAAAAGAAACATTTTGTTGAGATTTTAGAGACATGGCACTCACTATTAATTGTAGAACAAGATAGAACAGCTAATAAAATTCAGGACAACATCACAAATTTTCCTGATGAATCAGATAGGGCAACACATGAAGAAGGTTTCACTCTGGAACTAAAAACAAGAGAAAGAGAAAGAAAACTGCTAAGTAAAATAGATACAGCTCTTGAATCAATTGATCATAATGATTATGGCTATTGCGCTGCTTGTGGAATAGAAATAGGAATAAGAAGGCTTGAAGCAAGACCAACTGCTACTAGATGTATTGATTGTAAAACTTTAGAAGAAATCCACGAAAAACAGTTATTTGGATCTTCCTAAATACCCCGTTTGTTAAATTCTCTTAGACTCCGAAGAATCTCTATAAAGCTTATTTCTTATTAAAGAGTAAAATATTGAATAGAATATTCAATATCTAGGAAATTTTGTGGGAACAAGGAAGATAGACTTAAAAGCTTATAAAAAGGTGCCAAAATTCATTGCTGTTGAAGGTCCTATTGGAGTGGGAAAAACCACGTTATCTACGAAATTAGCTGAATCCTTGGGATATGAAGTTGTATTAGAAGAGCCTTCTCAAAATCCCTTTTTAGGTGATTTTTATAGAAACCCTAAACAAGCAGCATTAGCCACACAACTCTTCTTTTTATTTCAGAGAGTAAAATATGTAGAAGATTTTAAACAAAGCAATATCTTTAATTCGACAAGAATCTCCGATTTCTTGTTAGATAAAGACATGTTATTTGCTAAAGTTACGCTATCAGAAAGGGAATTTGAGTTATACCTTCAAATTTATAACTATTTATCTTTAGACCTCCCCACACCAGGCTTGGTTATTTACCTCCAGGCTCATACTGAAACTTTATATGAAAGAGTAATTTCACGTGGTATAGAGATTGAAAAAAACATCGATTTTGAGTACTTAGAATCTCTGAATGAATCGTACAAAGATTTTTTCCTTTCTTTTGAAAGATCCCCCGTAATGATTGTAAACACAGAATTCATTGATCTCGCTAATAACGAGAATGATTTTGATCAATTAGTTAAAAAATTATTAGACTATTTTAATAATCCAGAAGGGAGAAAAATGTATTTTAACCCTTCACCTTCTTTACTTTGATAAAATTTAAAAATGGCAGAAGAAAAGATATATGATGTCCCTGATTCGATAAAACAATCTTCTTCAATAACTTTAGAAGAATATGAAGATCTTTATAAAAAATCTTTAGAAGAACCAAATACATTTTGGAAAGAACAAGCTGAAAAATATCTTCAGTGGGATTCTTGTTGGACAAATATTTCAGAAAATGACTTTTCTAAGGGTAGGGTAAGTTGGTTTAAAGAAGCAAAAATTAACGCTAGTGTAAATTGCATAGATAGACACTTAAAGAGAAAGAAAAATGATACAGCTATTATTTGGGAAAGTGATGATCCAAATAAATCAAAAGAAATTACTTATGAAGAGTTACATAAATCGGTTTGTACATTTGCTAATGCACTTAAAAAAAGAGAAGTAAGAAAAGGGGATAGGGTCTGCATTTATATGCCAATGATCCCTGAAGCTGCTTATGCAATGTTAGCTTGTGCAAGAATTGGAGCTATTCATTCAGTTGTATTTGGAGGGTTCTCACCAGAATCCCTAAAGGATAGAATTTTAGATTCTGATTGCAAGATAGTTATAACTGCTGATGAAGGAGTAAGAGGTTCTAAAGTTATACCCCTTAAACAGAACGTAGACCTGGCTCTAGAAGATTGCCCAAATGTTCACACTGTGTTTGTCGTTAAAAGAACTGGATCAAAAATAAGTTGGTATCCTCATAGAGATGTTTCTTATGAAGAAATAATCACTGAAGTATCTGAGTTATGCGAACCTGAACCTATGGATTCAGAAGATCCTCTTTTTATACTCTATACTTCTGGATCTACTGGAAAACCAAAAGGAGTATTGCACACTACTGCAGGATATCTTCTACAATCTGCTATGACCCACAAGTTAGTATTTAATTATAAGGAAGGAGACATTTATTGGTGCACTGCAGATGTAGGGTGGATAACTGGACATTCTTATATTGTTTATGGACCTTTAATTAATGGAGCTACAACTTTAATGTTTGAAGGAATACCTACTTATCCTAAACCTTCCAGGTTTTGGGAAATAGTCGATAAACATAAAGTTAACATTTTTTACACCGCACCTACGGCTATTAGAGCCTTGATGTCTCTAGGAAATAAACTACTAGAATCTACATCTAGAGAATCTCTAAAAGTACTTGGAACTGTGGGTGAGCCTATTAATCCTGAAGCTTGGGAGTGGTACTATAATGAAGTAGGTAAAGCTAAATGCCCTATAGTAGATACTTGGTGGCAGACAGAAACTGGTAGCATCATGATAGCACCCCTTGCTGGCTGCACTCCTCAGAAACCAGGAAGTGCAACTAAACCCTTTTTTGGAATAGACCCAGCCATCCTAGATAGTAAAGGGAAAGAAATTAAAGGTGAGGGAGAGGGAAGTCTGGTTATTAAAAACAGTTGGCCTTCTCAGATTAGAACAGTTTTTGGAGACCATGAAAGATGTATAAAAACTTATTACTCTAATTTTCCTGGATACTACACAACCGGAGATGGAGCAAAAAGAGATAAAGATGGTTACTATTGGATAACTGGAAGGGTTGACGATGTATTGAATGTTTCGGGTCACAGATTAGGAACGGCTGAAATTGAAAGTGCTCTTGTTCTGCACCCTATTGTAGCCGAGGCTGCCGTAGTCGGATACGAACATGAAATCAAAGGGCAAGGTATATACTGTTATGTCACCATAATGAAAGATAAGAAGCCTAGTGAAGCTCTAAAAAGAGATTTAGTAGATCTTGTATCAAAAGAGATAGGAGCTATAGCAAAACCAGATATAATCCAGTGGTCTCCTATTTTACCTAAAACTAGATCGGGAAAAATTATGAGAAGAATCCTTAGAAAAATAGCTTCTAATGAAATTAATGACCTAGGAGACACTACTACACTAGCGGAACCTGAAGTTGTTAAAGATCTTATAAAAAATAGAATAAATGATTGATGTCTTTAATTGATCTAATAAATAAAAAAACCATTCTTCCAGATCGCTCAGAGGCTTTGAAAGGCAGGAAAGAGGAAATGGAAGTACCTGAACAACATTTTGTGAAAGGAACTCCTATGAAACCCCCTTTTCCTAAAGGTCTAGAAAAAGCCCTCTTTGGAATGGGGTGTTTTTGGGGAGTAGAAAAGAAGTTTTGGGAATTGGATGGAGTCTATTCAACTGCCGCAGGTTATTCTGCAGGACTTACACCAAACCCTAATTACAAAGAAGTCTGTTCTGGTATGACAGCGCATAACGAAACAGTACTTGTAGTTTTTAATCCAGAAATTATAAATTATAAGCAATTGCTCCTAACTTTTTGGCAAGAACACGACCCAACTCAAGGAATGCAACAAGGTAATGATGTTGGAACTCAATATAGATCTGGGATTTATTTCTTTAATGATTCACAAAGAAATAAAGCAATCCAAACTATGAAAGAATATCAAGAAAATCTTCAAAAGGAGAATTTTGGAATAATCACTACTGAAATAAAAGAAGCAAAAGAGTTTTATTACGCCGAACATTACCATCAACAATACCTTGCCAAGAATCCTGATGGCTACTGTGGTGTAGGGGGAACAGGGATACTGCTTAAATAACTATTAAGATAAAAACTTATCTAAAGTTTTATGGATTCTCCTTATTCTTGCTTCTTGATAGTTCCCTAATGTAATTCCTGATTTTCTACTAGTATGGAAGCCCTCTTGTTGTAACCGGAGGTTAGTGGTATCTTCATCAAAGACTTTGCCTAGTGGACCAAGACCCGGAACTTCTGTATAAGAATCATCTATACCTAAGATATGAGGTTCAGGTGGCACAGGGTGTTTCTTGCCTTCTGCTAGTGGGCTAAGGAAAATTATATCGAATATCGAACTCTCTATCTTATTTCCATCAGGCTTAAATCTATAAGCCATAGGAATATTTATACCAGGAAAGAAAAACATATTAGGGAATAAGTGGTATTGAATTGAATCAAGCATAATTGAATCACTATGTTTAGATAAATCTACACCCATTTTTTTCCCCATACTGTCTCTTAACTCTTTGGCTATTATTTCTCTTGCTGTGGAACCTTTGGGCACCCTCTTATTTTCCAAATCTACAAACCCAAAATCATTTAACATTTGTGTTTCTGATTGAGCAGGATTGGTCCACATTTTGTCTTTATAATCATCAAGCGCATCTGCGCTGTATACCCCGGTGTTGTGTATAAAACGAGTGACGTATTCTCCAAAGATATCATATTGGCAATTAGCACCTGTTGGTGAACTATGTGTTTCATAGGAATGATATGCTTCTAAAAAGGCTTCCTGAGAAGCTTTCCAATTAGCTGGCAAAGTCTTTTGAATATGAATAGTTATATACCTTTTGTCTAAGGGCCATGTTTTAAAATGATCTGGTAATACCTCAAGGTAATTTTTTAAAGGTTTGGCGTTGAGATCTAAATTAATAAATACAAACCCCCCCCAAACTTCACATCTTACTTCTTGAAGACTATGAGACTTTTCTGATACATGTGGAAAATCCCATTTTCCAGGTATGTTATGAATTGTCCCATCGAGATTCCAACTCCAACCATGAAAGGGGCATCTAAACTTTTTCAAAGAGCCCGTACCTTCATTAGGACAAATTTTAGTTCCTCTATGCATACAAGTATTTAAAAAAGCTTGAATCACCTTGCTTGAAGATCTAACCACGACAACAGAATATGGTCCAAACTCGTAAACATAAGTATCGCCAATTTCTTGGATGTGCTCCTCTCTACAAGCCCATTGCCAAATCCTTGGCCATAGAGATTCAATTTCTTTTTCAAAAAAACTTTTTGAAATATAACGACCAAACTCTAGATCTTTATCCCCAAGAAATTTGTAATTTTCTTCTAACAAGACACTCGGAGCATTCTTTCCTTCTCTTGCAATGATTTCAGCAGTTGTTATTCCTTTAAACCTTGCTTCACCAGGTTTTAAAGTTCTTTTTTTCCCTTTCATATGTATATCTTTCCCCAGGGGCTTCTCAAAATAAGATTTTATTTGCTCCTTAAGTCTAAATTTTATAACAAAAAATATAACTTGTTATAATCTAAGAAAATTGAAGGTTTTCTTAATGACACAAAGCTTTAAATATGTTGACTTCGATGGAAGTATAAAGGCCAAAATAAAAAAAGATTCTCTGATAAGTCCTGAAAGATATTTCGACAACAATTTCAAAAAACTTGAATGGGAAAAAATCTGGACTAAATCTTGGTTATTTGCTGGGTTGGAGTCAGATATTAAAGACGCGGGGGATTTTTTTGTTTTTAACTTAGGAAAAGAATCTATTTTAATAACAAAAAAAGAGGATGGAAAGATAGGTGCTTTTTATAATTCTTGCCAGCACAGAGGGAATAGAATTGTTAGTGAAGAACAAGGATCTATTAATAAAATAGCCTGTCCTTACCATGGATGGACCTACAGCCTTGAAGGGAAACTTGAAAAAGTTCCTGATAAAGAAAGGTTTAATCTGAAATTGCCATGTGAAGAAAAAAATCTAAAAAAAGTAAAAGTTAATTCTTGGGCTGGAATGGTTTGGATAAACATGGATCAAAATTGTATAAGCTTCGATAATTTTATAGGTTTGATTAAACAAAGGTTAGCGCCTTATCATTTTGAAGAAATGCTATTAGTCAAGCATCAGACTGTGATGCTTAAAGCTAACTGGAAAACTGTTAGAGATAATTTTCTTGAACAATATCATGTTGATTTTATACACCCTCAGCATGCTTCCTTTGTCGATTGCAATAGTTCAAAAAATGAAATGTTTCCGTATGGCCACTCATGCTCTATGGTTTATGGTAATGTTACAAATTCCAGATATCCTATACCTGAAACAGTTCCAGAGTTTTTGTATCCTGTTTTAAAAGGTGCGGGTCTTGATCCTAAAGAATTTAAAGGGAAAGTTTCCGAAATTAGGAAAACTCTTCAAAAAGTTAAAAGGAAATTGGGCAAAGAACTGGGGTATAACTATTCTGAATTAAGTGATAGCCAAATAACAGACATATGGCAATACGATATTTTTCCTAATACTTTTATGACAATAACGGCAGAGGAGTTATGGATTTATGGTCCAAGACCCCACCCTTTTGACCCAAATAAATGTTTATTTACAAAATGGACTTTAGAAGCGAGGAATGATTTATTAATAGATAAAAAAAGGGGCATAAATTTAGCAAATCGTTGGGATAAATCTTCTAGTCAATCTCAAGAAGATGCACTAAACAGCAAAAGACCTGAACATGAAAAATATAAAAGAAAAGATATTCTATCTGGGAAATATTCAATGACTCCTACTATAGATCAAGATATTCAATATTTGAATGCAATGCAATCTGGATTGTATTCAAGGGGTTTTAAAGAAGCGCTTTTAAATAAAGATGAAGAGAGAATACAACATTTTCATAACTGGGTAGATAAATGGATCGATGATTAATTACTAGAGAACTTTATAAAATTTTACTTCTCAAACATGATACTAATAGATTCGTTTTCTACCTTAACAGGAAAAGTTTTTATATTTTTTTTTGTTAATTTTCCTGAAGGACACCCATTCTTCAAGTTAAATTTTACCCCATGTAAAGGGCAGAAAATGTAATGAGATTTCATCGTTCCACCCTCTAAAGGAGAAAGGGCGTGTGAACATTGGTTTTCTACAGCATAAACTTCTGTTTTACCCAATCTACATATAAGAATAGTTACTCCATCCAATTCTACAGATAAATTGCTATTTTCAGGGATTTTATCCAAGTCTATTAAGTCTATAAATTGCGACATAATTATCAAAAAGGATAGAAGAAAATTCTGAAAAATTTCCTAAATTTTTCTATTAATAAAAGTGAGGAAATTATAACTTCCTATTTTTTTTTGACAATGCAGCGACAGGTTATTAGAGTCTATTAGGTCAAAGAAAATAACTAAAAAGGTAAATAATGGGAATTAATAATTCAGAAAATATCAATTCATTAGAAGAAGTGTTTGATATTCAAGCTATAAAAAAGACTATTGTCAGCCACAGTAGAGGGATAGATCGGCTTGATAAAAAAATTTTACAGGAAGTCTATTGGAAGGATGCTGAAGTTGACTATGGAACTTTTAAGGGTTCAGCATATGAATTTATTGATCTGGTTATACCTGCTCTCAAAGAGATGTATCTGTTAACTCAACATAAGGTAAGCAATACACTTATTTCTTTTAAGAAAGATTTAGCTTATTCAGAGACATATGTTACTGCTAACCACCTTTCTAAAGATGAAAAAACAGAAATGACTTTTTTAGGGAGATATTTAGATAAAATGGAAAAGAGAGACAAAGATTGGAGAATACTCCATAGAAAAGTTGTAATGGACTGGAACCAATACAGAAAAGCAGAACACGATAAAAATAAAGATAATTTTATCAATATGGCTAAAGGTACAAATGACAAGGGTGATCCTATCTATTCATTTCTATCAAATAACTAAAATAACTTAATAAAGTAGGAAATATCATGCAAGCAACCAAAGATAAACAAGAAATCTATGAACTATCTTGTAAATACTCTCGAGGTTTAGATAGATTAGATTCTAAACTTTTTAGATCAGTATTTTTTGATGATGCATTTTGTGAGTATGGATTCTTTAATGGTGGTCCTGATGAATTTACCGAATTTTGCATGAATGCACTTAAAGATCATGAGGCAAATCATCATATGATAGGGAATGTACTAATAGAAATAGAGGGTAAAGAAGCTTTTGGAGAAGTTTACTTTAATGCTTACCACAAAGTAAAAAGTGAGAAAGAGGTAGTTGAAGATATTATTATTGCTGGAAGATATATAGACAGATACCTAAAAAGAGAAGGTCTTTGGAAATTTATCTATCGATCAGAAATAGTGGACTGGTCTAGAACTTCTCCCACTAAAGATTCTTATTTTGATTCAGATTTAAGTGTTGGCTGCAGGAGGGGAAGCAGACAAGATGATCCTGTTTATAACAAAGAAGATATGAAAGAAGGTAATGCTTAATTTAAGATATATTCTGTTCCTTTCCTAATTACCTTACCTTCTTCTTGGAGCTTGATTAAATGAGATTCTAAAGACCACTTTGCTATAGAGTAAAGTCCGGAATCAACATCTTGATAAACCCGTTCAACCAAGGAATCGGGGTTACCGGATTTATTCTCCCTTAAAGCTTCTAAAACTTTAACTTCTCTCTCTTCTCGATGCCTAACAATCCAATCAGCAACTTCTTGCGGATTAGACATTAACTCACCATGTCCGGGAGCAATTGTTTTTAAAGAATAGTTTTTCAACTTTTGCAGTGAATCTATATAAGATTTCATATGACCATCTGGATGAACTATTACTACTGTAGAGCCTTCCATGATGTGGTCCCCTGTAAAAATCATCTTTTCTTCTTTTAACAGGTAACACAAATGGTTAGAAGCATGTCCTGGGGTGTGTATGACTTCTAAAGTATATCCACTTTCTTCAAGGATTTCTCCATCAGTTAAAATTCGATCAGGGTTAAAACTTTTATCTTGATCTTTAGTAGCATCATTTATCATTCCATAAGCGGGAATATCTAATTCATTTTGAAGAAGTTTCACTCCAGGGGAATGATCTGCGTGAGTGTGTGTCACAACAATTTGTTTCAAATTTTTAGATGAATTTATTATGTTATGAATATGTTTCTCTATCGCAGGACCTGGGTCTAAGACTGTTACATCATCAATTCCTATAAGATAAGTATTGGTTCCGGGACCTGTAAATACACTAGAATTTCCTGCTGTTATTCTCCTTACTAAAGGTGATAACTGGACAATTTCTTCAGATCTCATTATTAATACTTTTATTAATGTTCATCATAACCTGGTTCTCCAGGCAAAACTCCCTTCAATTTACCATCTTCCATAAAAAACTTAGGTTCTATTGTTCGTATATCTTTTGGATTCATCGAGATTTTTTCTTTTAACAAAGTTTCTGTGTCCCTATAACCACATATTGTTTCAAGATTCTTTATAGTTGGCATTAACATCAATAGCTCTCTTTTTTTATGTTTTTCTAAAGCATCTTCAGGGCTGATCCATAAACTATTAATACTTTCATTTCCATCGTGTAAAGCAGTCTGCCCCGAGGGGGCCTGGGCTACAAAAAACCTAGTTGTATATCTTCTTTTTTCAATCTTTGGTGTTATCCAATGAGATAAATAAGCCAACCTATCGGTTGCCAAAAGAATTTCTTCTCTTGTACTCATTTCTTGTAAAATAGGCTCGCCTTGATTTAGTCTTCTTCGGTAATCTATATAAAGATTTTTTTCTTTAGTATTTTCTGGATTGAAGTCAGAGCCATCCTTTCTATAAGCAAGAAGAATTCCTGCTTCTTCATAACATTCTCTTATGCAAGCAACCCAATATGCTAATCCTCCTCTATCTATTCCAAGGGAAAAAGAGGCTTCTGAATCTGAGGGTCCTTTACAGATTCTTTCTATTTCTTCTGAACCATCTTCTAAGTCAACCTTCCCCCCCGGAAATACAAAGGCACCTCCAAAGTTTGTTCTGGAAGCTCTTTCAATCAAAAAAACCTCAATTCCTTCTGATTCTTTATCCCTAACTAATAAAACAGTAGCAGCCGCTTTTGGATCTTCAGGGGGTTCATTAGGGTCAGCTAATTGATGATTTATACCCTTCATTTGCTGATTCATTCTTGTTTCATTCTAAATTAGATAAACTATGAATCTTGCCAGTATGGTGCTCTAAGTTTCCTTTTGTTGATCTTTCCCATTGTATTTCTACCCAAATCATCAACAAATTCTGCACTCCTTGGACACTTGAAATGAGATATCTTATCTCTACACCAACTTATAAGTTCTTCTTCTGAAGCCTTTTTTTGCGACTCATCTACTATGATAAGAGCTTTAAGCTCTTCACCCATTTCTTTATTAGGAATCCCTATACAAGCCACATCAAGAACATAAGGGTGCTCAATTAGAGCTTGCTCTGCTTCAGCAGGATAAATATTAACTCCTCCTGAAACAATCATGTCACTAAATCTGTCTGTTAAATAAACATAACCCTCTTCATCCATATAAGCAATCTCTCCAAGTGTGAATACGCCTGGAGCAATATGAGCTGCCTTAGATTTTTCAGGATCATTGTGATAAATAACCCCCCTTCCAGTATCATCTTTAAAATATAATTTGCCTTCTGTATTGGGAGGAAGTTCTTTGCCATCTTCATCTAAAATCATTGCTGTAAAAGGCGGAATAGCCTTTCCTACAGAGCCTGGATGTTCTAACCATTCATCAGAATCTATCCTACAAGTAGTTCCAACTTCACTTGCACCATAAGCATCAAAGAAAACAGGACCCCACCATTCAATCATTTCTTTTTTTACTTCGACGGGACACTTTGCGCCTGTATGTCCTACAGACACTATAGACGAAACATCATATTTCTTTTTAATATCATCAGGTAAAGCTAGAAGTCTAACGAAATGAGTGGGTACCATTATTGTTGTGCCTACTGAATACTCTTCAATAGCTTTCAGAGTATTTTCAGCATTAAATTTCCCTAAAATAACTGAAGTTACTCCAGCCGCTAGTAATCTTGCTCCTGAGAGCGGACCAGTATGATACATTGGACCAACTACAAGATGGGTGCCTAATCCTACGTTCGGACTATCTTTTAAATTTTCTAAATGTTCTGCAATGGTTTTTCCAGCAGCAAACATTGTAGGGGGTAAATCTGTACCTTTAGGTCTGCCTGTGGTTCCAGATGTATAAAGAAGATTAGGTAAAGGCTTCAAATCCATTGGAGGCTCTGTATCTGGTAAACTTTCTAGCCATTCATTCCAATGAATAAATTGCTGATCTTTTTCTTCAATATTCCACCCTATTACTTCCTTAATTCCTGAAATATTTGCTGCCTTAAGGCCTCGATCTAGTGTTTCCGGTCCTACAAAAAGTACAGAAGCTCCAGAATCTTCCAGAATGTAAGCTACCTCCTCAGAGGTTAAATGAAAATTAACAGGCACAACAGAAGCTCCAGCAATTAAGCCCCCTAAATTAGCCACTGCAGTTTCTAATGCATTCTCAGCAAATACTGCTATTCGTCTTTGGGATCCTAAATCTAGCTTATTAAGACCATTTGCAATCTTATTTAAAGTTATATCAATATCTAACCAATTCATAGTTCTGTCTTCAAAACGAAGTGCTATCTCTTGGGGTCTTTCTTGATAAAGTTGTTTAGCAAATTCTGGCATAGTTTATCTCTAAAAAATCCTTAATTTTTGTTATTCTCTAGGAGGCAACCCTTTTACCATAGTCAAAGAAACCAAGGGAGCTCCTTCTCTTCTGTGCTCAGCTAACTCTTGATATTCGTGGTCAGAAAACCAATTGCTTGCTGCCTCTTCTGAAGGAAAAGAAAAAAGGATTACTCTTCCCGCTAAAGGTTCATTTCCTTCTAAATGAGTAGAAGAATCATCATAAGTAATAAATTCTCCGCCATGTTTTCTTAAAATAGGAAAGAATCCTTTTTCGTATTTACGATAAGCATCTTTATCCTGTATTTTCAAATTAGCTATTAAATAGACTTTGATGTTATCCATATCTCTTCTTTAAGTGGTTCTTACGGCTTGTAGGCGTCCTGCAATTATTTCTTCTGCTTCTCTAACTAACCTGGAAACTAATTCATCACAAGACACTACATCTTTAACCCTTGCGACAGAAATACCTGCTGACCAAATGCCATGCTCAAGATCTCCTTCTTCAAACACCACTCTTCCTCTTGTTCCAGCAACTAAATCTTTTATATCTTCAAAAGTTGCACTTCCAGAAGATTCTATTTCCACAACTTCATCTGAAACAGAGTTTTTAAAGACTCTTGCTGTGTTATGCATGGTTCTAAACATTAGGTTGGTAGACCTTTCGTCTGCCTCAGTCATTTTCATTTTTACATTCTGATGAATTAATGACTCTTTGGTCGCCATAAATCTAGTTCCCATTACGATAGCTTCACCCCCTAAAGCCAAGGCGGCTACAAGACTCTTTGCATCAGAAAACCCCCCACATCCTGCAACCGGGATATCTAAAGCTTCTACAGTTTGAGGAAGTAGTACTAGAGAAGGAATGTCATCTTCCCCTGGGTGACCAGCGCATTCGAATCCATCAATTGTTACAGCGTCACAACCTACACTCTGAGCCTTGAGAGCATGACGTACTGATGTGCACTTATGTATCACTTTTACATCATATTCTTTAAAGAGTTCCATAAAAGGCTCTGGGCTTCTTCCAGCTGTTTCTACAATCTTTATTCCTGAGCCTACTATTGCTTGAGCGTATTCTTCATATGGGGGAGGTTCAATTGCAGGTAGAACTGTTAGGTTTACACCAAACGGTTTATCTGTCATGTTTCTAGTTCTTTCAATTTCTTTTGATAAGGCTTCAGGTGTTGGTTGAGTTAAAGCTGTTAAAATTCCTAAAGCTCCTGCATTAGACACAGCGGAAACAAGTTCACTAGTTCCCACCCATTGCATTCCACCCTGTATAATTGGGTGCTTAATTCCAAATAATTCTGTTATGCGAGTTTTAAACATTTTTTTCTCCTTTGCTAGCACTAAGATAAAGGGGAAACTACTATAACCACCTAGATATTTGTTGCAAGAGGAAAAATAGATAAAAATGACTAACTTAAAAGACAAAATAGGAAAATAAATGACAAATAAACTACCTCTACTAATAGATGGAGAGTTCATTGAAAGTAATTCCAAAGACTATTTGGAAGTTACCAATCCTCTTTCTCAAGAAGTTCTGTGTGAGGTGCCTTGTGCCTCAAAAAATGAAGTTGATAAAGCAGTATCTAGTGCTGCTGAAGCATTTGTTTCTTGGAAAGAAACACCTCCTCCTGAAAGAGCTAGGTTGATGATGGAATATCAAGCTCTACTAAAAAGAAATCAAGAAGAATTAGCTGAGATTCTAAGTAAAGAAAATGGGAAAACTTTTGAAGACGCTAAGGGCGATGTTTGGAGAGGAATAGAGGTTGTTGAACAAGCAGCCAATATTTCTCCAATGCTCATGGGAGAAACATTAGAAAATGTTGCAAAAGAAATAGACTCTTATAGCTACACACAACCGTTGGGAGTATGTGCTGGTATAACGCCCTTTAATTTTCCTGCAATGATTCCCTTATGGATGTTTCCCATGGCAATAGCGTGTGGAAATACTTTTGTTCTTAAGCCTTCTGAGCAAGACCCCATGACTCCAAATCATTTAGCGGAACTTTTTATTGAGGCAGGGGCACCAAAAGGATTACTTCAAGTTGTTCATGGTACTAAAAAACAGGTAGACCAAATACTTACTCATAAAGATATAAAAGCAATATCATTTGTGGGATCAGTTCCAGTGGGTCAATATATTTACAAAACAGGAACAGATAATTTAAAAAGAGTACAAGCATTTGCAGGAGCAAAAAATCATATGGTTGTGATGCCTGATGCTGATAAACAAAGAACAATTGATAACTTAGTGGGTGCTTCTGTTGGAGCTGCAGGACAACGATGTATGGCTATTAGTGTTGCGGTTTTTGTAGGAAAATCTAAGAATTGGGTTGAAGATATAAAAACCGAAATGCAGAAAGTTTCTCCTGGATCATGGGATTCACCAGAATCAGGATATGGTCCTCTTATAAGCAAAGCTGCTAAAGATAGAGTTCTTTCGTTAATAGAAAAGGGTAAGTCTGAAGCCAAGTGCATGCTAGATGGTAGTAAATGCAAAGTAGAGGGTTATCCAAAAGGTAATTGGGTAGGACCAACTCTTTTTTCAGAAGTAAAAACAGATTCAGAAATTTACAAAACTGAAATATTCGGACCCGTTCTCTTGGCTATAAATGTAGAAACTCTTGAAGATGCTATAGATTTAGTTAACTCTAACCCCTATGGGAATGGAACTTCTATCTTTACTAGCTCTGGTAGGGCTGCTAGAAAATACAGACATGAAATAGAAGTCGGACAAGTGGGTATTAATATTCCTATCCCTGTGCCGCTACCTTTCTTCTCATTTACTGGTTGGAAGGGTTCATTTTATGGTGATCTTCATGCCTATGGAAAGCAAGCAGTTAGGTTTTATACAGAGACCAAAACAATTACAGAAAGATGGTTTGAAGGTGGAGATAGTGAAGGAGCCAATCTAACAATAAAATTGAAGTAGAAAAATGAATTTTGACTTGTCTGAAGAACAAATTGCATTTCAAAACTTAGCAAAAGAATTTGCTGGAAAAGAGCTAGCACCCTTTGCAGCTACATGGGACTCTGAAAGTTATTTTCCTAAAGAAGTAATACAGAAAGCTGGAGAACTTGGATTTTGCTCTCTATATGTTCCTGAAGAAGACGGTGGTATGAACCTTGGAAGGTTAGATGCAAGTATTATTATTGAACAATTGTCAGCAGGCTGCACGAGTACTACTGCTTTTATAACTATTCATAATATGGCTTTATGGATGTTAAGTAAATTTGGTAGAGAAAAGCTGAAAAAAGAATGGTGCCCTTCTCTTAGTTCAGGAAAAAAACTAGCCTCTTATTGTCTAACAGAATCTGGTGCTGGATCAGATGCTGCTTCAATTAAAACAACAGCCAAGAAAATCAATGACAGTTACATAATTAATGGGAGTAAATCCTTTATTTCGGGCTCTGGAGAAACTGATTGTTTAATACTCATGGCAAGAACAGGTAAAGAAGGTGCTGGCGGAGTATCTTGTTTCTTAATTCCTGCAAACTCCAAAGGTATAGATTATGGGAAGAAGGAAGAAAAAATGGGTTGGAAAAATCAGCCTACAAGAATAGTTAATCTTACCGAAGTAAAAGTTCCAATGGATAATCTTATTGGAGAGGAAGGCCAAGGTTTTAAGATAGCCATGCAAGGACTGGATGGAGGAAGAATAAATATCGCGACTTGTTCAATAGGTACAGCCCAAGCAGCTCTTTCTGCAGCTCAACAATACATGAACGAAAGGGAACAATTTGGGAAAAAAATTGGAGAATTCCAAGCTTTGCAGTTCAAGTTAGCAGATATGGCAACGGAACTTGTGGCGGCTAGGCATTTTGTAAGATTAGCTGCCAACAAGTTAGATGACAATCACCCTGAAGCGACCATTTATTCTGCAATGGCAAAAAGGTTTGCAACGGATGTTGGTTTTAATGTTTGCAATGAAGCTTTACAAATTTTTGGTGGTTATGGATATATTCAAGAATATCCTTTAGAACGTTATGTAAGAGATGTTAGGGTCCATCAAATTCTTGAAGGAACGAATGAAATAATGCGTATGATTATAGGAAGGAGAATGATGATGGAAGACGCTACTAATTTAGTGCAATAGGAGTAAAGAATGTCAGAAAAATTACTTATAGAGATAGACAATCACATAGCAAAGTTAACTATTAATAATCCTCCAGCAAACACCTGGGATCAAGAAAGTCTTAGCTTCCTCAAAAAGTCCATTGAAGAATTCAATGACAATAAAGAAATTTTTAGTTTAGTTATTACTGGTCAGGGAGAAAAATTTTTTTCTGCTGGTGCTGACCTAAAAGTTTTTGATAAGGGAGGAAAAGAAGCTGCAAATGAAATGGCAACCTCATTCGCTACTGCCTTTTCTACCTTAAGTAATTTTAGGGGAGTTTCAATAGCATCAATAAATGGTTTTGCTATGGGAGGTGGTCTGGAGTGTGCTTTAGCATGCGATATCAGAATTGCCGAGAAACAAGCAAGATTAGCTCTGCCTGAACCTAAAGTAGGCCTTCTTCCTTGTGGAGGAGGTACACAACAACTACCCAGATTAGTAGGAGAGGGCTGGGCAAAAAGAATGATTCTAGCTGGAGAACAGGTAGATGCCGAACTAGGTCTTAAAATAGGTCTTGTTGAAGAAGTAGTAGAAACTGGTAAGAGTTATACAAAAGGAATTGAGCTTGCAGAACAGGTATGTAATCAAAGCCCTTTAAGTATCTCGGCTTGTAAAGCATTGATACATTCAGCTCGTTCTCAACAAAATAGTTACGAATCTGAAAAAAAACCTTTTGTTGAATTGTTCGATACCCAAGATCAGAAAGAGGGCGTTTCTGCTTTTCTAGAAAAAAGACCACCGAAGTGGCGTAATGCCTAGAGACGATCTAGTTCTGTTTGAAGAGGTTGAGGCTTCTGGTGGTAAAAGGTTGGGACGTATTATCCTCAACTCTCCAGAAACTCTTAATTCTTTAACTCTTTCTATGATTGATTTAATAA
>CAZMZZ010000031.1:0-18731 GCA_964571215.1 uncultured Gammaproteobacteria bacterium | reverse complement strand
AGATACAGGCCTATATTAAATCAGATAATATTGGGAAAGATGCTTATAAGGAATTCAAGCAATGGGATCTCGGAGACATTGTAGGGATAGAAGGTAAATTATTTAAAACTAAAACTAACGAATTAACTGTGGAAGCTAATAATATTAACCTTCTTACTAAGTCACTTCGTCCTTTACCTGAGAAACACGCTGGACTAGTTGATACTGAACAGCGTTATAGAAAGAGATATTTAGATCTTTTAACAAACGAAGAGAGTCTTGAAGTCTTCAGGACAAGAAGTAAGATCATTAGTGAGATAAGAAATATCTTTTCAGAAGAAGGGTACTTAGAAGTTGAGACACCTATGATGCACTCTATCCCAGGAGGAGCTGCAGCTAAACCATTTATTACCCATCATAATGCCCTGGATATGGATTTATATCTGAGAATTGCTCCTGAGCTTTACCTTAAACGCTTAGTTGTGGGAGGAGTGGAAAAAGTTTTTGAGATTAATAGAAATTTCAGAAACGAGGGGTTGTCAACAAAACACAACCCTGAATTTACCATGCTTGAATTCTATACAGCTTACGCTGATTACAAAGACCAGATGAATTTTATGAGAAATCTTCTTAAGACCCTTTCCAAGAGAGTGTTAGGAAATACCAAGATAGAATCTAATGGTAAAAAAATAGATTTGAGTGAACCTTTTGATGAACTGTCTCTTTCAGATTCTATAGCTAAATATATGAAAGTAAAAAAAGAAAAGTTAAAAAATAGAAAAGAATTGGAGAAGTTAGCTAAAAAACTAAAAGTAAAAGAATTTAAAAAGCTTTCCTTAGGAAAACTTCAGTTGGAGATCTTTGATAAAGGAGTGGAGGGTAAATTAGAGAAACCTACCTTTATTCTAGATTATCCTAAGGATGTTTCTCCTCTCTCAAGAAATCAAGATCATGACCCAGATTATGTGGAGAGATTTGAACTCTTTATAGGTGGAAGAGAGATAGCAAATGGTTTTTCAGAATTAAATGATCCAGAAGAACAAGCTGAAAGATTTAAACAGCAAGCACAACAAAAATCTTCAGGTGATGATGAGGCAATGGAGTACGATGAAGATTATGTTGAATCCTTAGAATATGGCCTTCCTCCTTGTGCTGGAGTAGGAGTTGGAATAGATAGGATAGTTATGCTCTTTACTGGAGTAAGTTCAATTAGAGATGTTCTTTTGTTTCCTCAACTAAAACCTAGAGAAAAAGATTAGGCCAACAAATCCTCTACAGCAGCTTTTTCAGACAACAACTCTTCTGTTGTAATTTTTATCTTAGACTTAGCGAAATCATTAAGTTCTATATTTTGAACTATTTCAATTTCACCTTGACCATTAGATCTAAGGGGAAATCCAAAAATAAGGCCTTGAGGTATATCGTAACTTCCATCACTTGCAATAGCTGCACTAAACCAATCACCTTTTTTAGTTTCATTATCTACTGCTTTTACTGTATCAATAACTGCATTAGCAGCAGAAGCGGCTGAGGAAGCTCCTCTTGCATCTATAACGGCCTTTCCTCTTTGTTGAACTAATGGAAGATATTCGTTTTCTATCCAATTCATATCATTGATAGTTTCAACGGCAGAAACTCCGTTGATTCTTGCATTAAAAGGATCAGGATACATCGTGGGGCTATGATTGCCCCATATCGTCATGTTGCTTACAGAAGATATATCGCATTTAGCCCTATAAGCAAGCTGAGCTTTTGCTCTATTTGCATCCAGAGCCGTCATTGCAAGCCAATCTTGTTTAGGGTTATTGGATTTAGTTTCTCCTATCAAGGCATTTGTGTTTGCTGGGTTACCAACTACTAGGATCTTTGCATTTTCTTTAGCAAACTTTCCAATAGCTTGCCCTTGTCCAGTAAATATTCCTCCGTTTATTCTTAACAGATCACTCCTTTCTTCAATTTTCTTTCCATCCACCTCTATTCCTCTTGGAATGCTACCTACCAGGAGAACCCAATCAGCATCCTTTACTCCTTCAGTAATATCGTCAGTTGCAGATAAAGAACCTGTTTGTTCGAACCCACAATCAATTAGTTCCATGATAGTTCCTTCTAGTTTCGCTACAACTTGAGGTATTTCAACCATCTTGAGATTAACTTTGTTATTTTCACCAAAAGTTTCTCCACTAATTAACCTCGGCAATAAAGAGTATGCTATTTGACCTGCCGCACCAGTTACAGTTACATTAATTTCTTTCATATATTTCTCCGTTTAAAGCAGTTCAAAAATATTTTTCCCATTTTCAAATTTTACCTTCCCTTGTGCATCTAACATTTCATTTTCCATCATCTTATTTAGAAACATCTTATCTTTATTTGTGTTTGCTAAGAATCTTTTCCCGTTGTGAAGACGACCTATGATAATACCTCTCTTAGGCCCTTCTCTAGAATTTACTACTGTGTAAGTTTCAATACTAGCCTTTCCTTCTGCTTTTTGAATAAATTCAGGGTGGGGCATCTTGTTTATTTTTCTTTGTAAATTGGAAGTATCTACTACCTGGTTCCATTTCCCAAGAAAAGGTGTTGAAGAAAAGATTCCTGCTCCATGTTTTGTCAGATACCATCCATTTGCGGTAACCATCCCGAACTTCCCTTTGTTTTTTCTGAGTTTTTTTATCATAGAAGCTATGGAGTTTAATACATAAGAATTTCCTGGCCCTCCAAAATAAGGTAACCCTCCGGTAACAGTTAAGTCTCTTTTATCTTTAGAAGAAATACCTATTTCTTTCTTAGCTATTTGTACTGCACTTGGAAAGCAAGAATAGATATCGAAATAATCAATATTATCAGAGGAGCAGTTAGCCTTGTCCAGAATTGCACCAGCGCATTCTTTTATCGCAGGAGAAGAGTGATAATTAATTCTTTCAGTAACATTCCAAATATCATTAAGGCAGGCTCCTGCGTGCATAAAAATCCATTTACTTTTTGGTATACCTAGCTCTTTAGCTTTTTTAACTGAGGTTATAATTACTGCCGCTGATTGATTTACTCTAATTACAGAGTTCATATATTTGGTATAAGGAAATCCAACCATTCTATTCTCTGGTTTGACTTCTTTTATTTCTTTTGGAGTTCTGAAAACTTTAAACCAAGCATATTTATTTAAAGAAGCTACTTTAGAAAATCGACTAAAGAGAAAACCAATATCATCTAGATGTTCTTTAACTTTTTTGTTCTCATTTCTTCTTATACCGTTTGCAAAGAGAGGGTAGACTGAAGGTGGATCAAAAATCCCATGTTTCTGCTCAAATTTATTTGCTCCATCTTTGTTACTACCTATAGACTCTGGTTCTCCTCCTGGGTCATCTCCCCAATCTATATTTTCTCCTGCTTTTAATTTTGAAACAAAGGTATCTAAGGATTCTCCTCCAGCTAGAAGAGCACAATCTATTTGGTTATCTTTTATCCTATTGCATAATTCATTTAAAAGTAATTGAGGAGAATTTCCTCCTGTAGTTGTATAAATTTCGTTAGAAGCAGAGATGTTGAGTGAATTTGCTAAGCTTCTTGGCATATTTGAGTAGCCCCAAAGGTTTGTAGTAGCTGAATCTCTATTTGGTGTATCAGCTACAAAGCGTATTACGGAGACAGTATCTAGATGATTATTTAAAGGAATTTTTGCCTCACAATCTTTAATAGCTGATCTAGCAGCAGTACTGAGAATATCTAAATAATTTAAGCCTAGAATACCCTTATTATCAAGATACTGGGCGCATCCTACTATCACAGGAGTGTTATTATTTATGTCTCTTTCTTTAGACTTCATTTTTTATCTTTCTTGGTTTTGCGGCTGCAGTCTAACTATTCAAATGTTTTGTATCAATACTAGAGCTTTAAAGAATCTTTTCGAGTAACATTACAGTATGAAGAATTATAACTTTGATAACAATATTGACAGGATTCATACTCATAGTACCAAATGGCTTAAGTTTGATAATCCAAATATTTTACCGATGTGGATAGCTGATATGGACTTTCCTTCACCTCCTGAAGTAATTGAAGCTATAAAGAAAAGAGCTGATCAAGGTATTTTTGGCTATACGGAACCCCCTCCCAAGTTGACACCTTTACTTCAAGAAAGAGTATTAAAACATTCAGGTTGGGAAATAGATCCTGATTGGGTAACTTGGATGCCAGGTGTGGTAGTAGGTTTGAATGTAGCTTGCAGAACTATTTTATCTCCAGGGGATATGGTTATTACACCTTCACCTATCTACGCTCCCTTTGTATATGCTCCTGATAATATGAACAGGGGAATACTGAGAACAAACTTACAAAACAAAGATGGACGCTTAGAGCTTGATTTTGCATCTATAGAAGATCTTATAAATAAAGACACTAAGATGTTCTTTTTCTGCAATCCTCATAACCCAGGCGGCACATTATTTAAAGAATCAGAAATAAAGAGATTGGTAGATATTTGTGTCCAAAATGAAATTATTATCTGCGCTGATGAAATACATTCCGACCTTGTTCTTGATACTAAAAGAAAACATATCCATTTAGCTCAGACAAGCCGATCTGCTGCGCACAATTCAATAACATTAGTATCTCCTACTAAAACCTTTAATATGCAGGGACTTCCTTGTGGAGCAGCTATTATTCCTAATGAAGAGATAAGAAAAGAGTTTAGAAGGAATATGAGAGGTATTTCTGCCCATATAAGTGTTTTTTCTTATATAGCAGCAGAAGCTGCTTATGAGTTTGGAGAACCTTGGTACTTATCCTTAATAGAATATTTAAGGGCTAATAAAGAATATCTAACTAATGAACTAAGTGATATAGAAGGCTTGTCTCTATATGGACCAGAAGCTTCTTTTTTAGCTTGGATTGATTGTAGTTCATCAGGCTTAGAAAATCCTACCGATTTTTTTGTGAATGCAGGTGTGGGTGTTCATGATGGAAATTGGTTTGGAGATAAGAACTTTGTTAGATTGAACTTTGGTTGTCCTCGTTCTATTTTAGAAGAGGCAATGAGAAGAATAAAAAAAGCTTTTTCACAAAGAAACTAGCTTAATGTAGTATTAGCGATCTTAAAAAAGAAACAAGGAGAAAATATGACTATTACTTTTGAAGATAGAGTAGCGATAGTAACAGGAGCAGGTGGAGGTATTGGTAAATGTCATGCTTTGGAATTAGCTAGAAGGGGAGCAAAGGTTGTAGTAAACGATCTAGGTGGAAATGTTGATGGAACAGGAACAGGATCAGGAACTGCAGCTGAAACTGTAGTTGAACAAATAAAGGCAGCAGGGGGAGACGCTATTTCTAGTGGTGCCAGTGTCACAGATCCAAAAGCTGTTGAAGAGATGGTAAAGGCCACTATGGACAAGTGGGGAAGAATCGACATTTTGGTAAATAATGCTGGAATTTTAAGAGATAAGAGCTTTGCCAAAGTTTCCTTAGAAGATTTTAGAGCTGTTTTGGAAGTTCATCTTTTGGGCGGAACTATATGCACTCAGGCAGTATGGGAAATAATGAAAGAGCAAAATTATGGAAGAATAGTTGTAACTTCTTCTTCAAGTGGACTATTCGGTAATTTTGGACAAACTAACTACGGTGCAGCAAAAATGGGTTTAATAGGATTGATGAATACTTTAAAACTCGAAGGCGCTAAATACGACATAAGGTGTAATGCTTTAGCACCAGTAGCAGCAACCAGGATGACTATGGATCTATTTCCAGAAGAAGCGATGCAACAGGTTAAGCCCGAACAAGTTACTCCAGCCGTTATTTATATGGTAAGTGAAGAAGCACCAAACGGAGTCATTATGAGTGCTGGGGCAGGTGTTTTTGCAAGGGTTTATATCCATGAAACTATGGGGGTTAACTTAGGAACCGGCAATGATATGACTGCTGAGAATGTAGCCGCTAGTTGGGAAAACATATCTGATATGAAAGATGCTAGACCTCTATTTCAAGGCGGTGAACAAATGGCAAAAATGCTTGAACTTATACAAAAAAATAAGTGACCAAAAGAAGTATTGCATCTTGTTATAAAGTAGAAGATTTTAGGGAATTAGCACGAAAACGTCTTCCTTCTCCAATGTTTCATTATATTGATGGAGCTGCTGAAGATGAATGGACCTATAGAAGGAACACACTAGCTTTTAATGAACACGAATTAGTACCTCGATTTCTAATAGATGTTGAAAATATAGATACCTCTGTTGAAGTCTTAGGTCAAAAGATAAGTTGGCCTTTCTTATGTTCTCCAACTGGATTTCATAGACTATTTCATCATGACGGAGAGTCAGGAGCTGCAAGGGCTGCATCTAGAGCTGGTACTATTTTTTGCCTTTCCACCATCTCTACTACAACTATAGAGGAAGTAGCACAATCCAGTGAAGGACCAAAAGTTTTTCAGATTTATGTATTACGGGATAGAGGATTATCAGAAGAATATATAGAAAGGTGTAAAGAAGCTAATTATGACGCTTTGTGTTTAACAGTAGATGTTCCAAGTAATGGAAGAAGAGAGCGAGATCTTCGGACAGGTATGACTGTTCCTCCAAGGTTAACTATTCGCTCTTATCTAGATATAGCTACTCACTTAGATTGGTCTTTTAATTACCTGTTACACAAAACTCCTTCTATGGTAAATATAGAACATAAAGTACCTAAAGGAACTTCTGATATCTCAGTAATGGATTTTATGAATAACCAGTTTGATAGATCTGTTACTTGGGAAGACGCAGCTTGGATGATAAAAAAATGGAATAAACCTTTTGCGATAAAAGGAATACTTTCAGTAGAAGATGCCAAGAAAGCTGTCGATGTAGGAGCTTCAGCTATAATGGTTTCAAATCATGGAGGAAGGCAAATGGATGGATGCCCCGCGCCGATTGAAGTGTTAGCAGAAGTGGTTGAAGCAGTTGGAGATGAAGTAGAGGTAATATTAGATGGAGGAATTAGACGGGGCACACATATTCTAAAAGCCATAGCAATGGGAGCTAGAGCTTGTATGGGTGGAAGAGCTTATCTTTATGGTCTAGCGGCAGGTGGGGAAGAGGGAGCATATAGATCTCTCAATCTTTTAAAAGAAGAAGTACACAATAATATGATTCTCTTAGGTACTAGAAATCTTAAAGAGATTTCATTTGACCACTTAAGAAGAATATAAGATATCTTGCAGACTATGATTTGTTAAAAGAGTTTTTGTCTTATTTATTCTGAATTAAGCTCTGGAATATATCTCTCATTGATACAACTCCCACTAGCTTTTCATCATCCATAACAGCAAGGTGTCTAATCTGATTTTCTAGCATAAGATCAGCAGCCTCTTTTGGGATAGTATCAGAAGAAACGTAAATTAACTTTTTCGACATTATTTTGTTTACAGTACATGCATCGAGATCATCTTGATGATGAGAAATGGCCTTAACAACATCTCTTTCAGTAATTATTCCTACAACATGACTGTTCTCTTGAGTCTTCTTACTATCAACAACAATCAAAGATCCTACACGGTTCTTTTCCATCAATTCACAGGCATGAACAACCGTTTCTTGTTCATCTATTACAAAAACGTCCCAGTACCTTTGGTTAGCCAAGAAGTCTTTTATTGTTTTAGCGCTGTTCACTAGTTTTTTTCTCTAGTTTATTAGGAGTGTATAATAACTTTTTATTTAAGGAGAAATGGTTATGTTAATTAAGAAAAGCAATAAATCAATAGGTTTAAAGCTCTTTGTAATATGTTTTTCTAGTATTTTCCTCTCTATGTCTGCCTTGGCAGTATCTGATAAAGGTTATGTAGGAGAAGACGAAATTGAGATATCAGTTGAAAGAATATTTAATCAGGCAGCTAACTATCCCAGAAAAGCTTTAAGAAAGGGTATTGAGGGGTATGTAATTATACAATTTGACATAGATACTGATGGAGCAGTACTAGACCCTTATGTCATTGAAAGTGAGCCTGCTGGAATTTTTGATAGAGCTGCTATAAAAGCTGTTAGAAAATGGCTTTATGATACACCGTCTTACAATGGTGTATCTGTAAAGGTCAATAATGTTCAAGTAAAGGTATCATTTATTCTAGCCGATTAAATTAATTCTCTACATCTTGTTTTTTAATGTTGTAATTTTCTTATGCCTATAAGAATTCAGCTCTTACTATTTGGAATATTAGGTAATATTCTTATAGCTTCAGTTTTTCTCTTCTCTTCAATATACAGAGAAGATATCCAAGAAACTTCTGCAGGTGATTCACTCGTTGACTTATATGAATCAGCTTGGTTCCAAACTTATAACACGACTTTTGAGCGTATGAGTAGGTGGTTGCCTAACATTGGTGAGAGCGGGGAGTTCTGGGATCCAGATTCAGAAGTATTTCCAGATGAAGTTGAAACAGAAGGAGAAGTAATAAATCCTATTTTGGATTCAATAAACAGCAAGAGTCTTGGAAATGCGCAATATCTTATAGAATTATTATTCGAAGATGACTTAGATGAAGGAAACTTAAGCTTTGTAATGGCTTATTTTCCTTCCGGAGAAAGAATATATTGTGGTAGTGCACTAGATTTATTTGGAATCGATGCTTGTAGCCCTAAAGCTAGACCAGAATTTTTCTCTTTCATAGACTCGTATATAAAAGAGGCATCTGAGAGACCAAGGCAATCAACTTTAAGAATTGTAGATGTTGAAAAAAAACAGACCTCAACACTAAATCAATCTCTTTCTTTTCCAGTAAAAATAGAAGATCAGACAATTGCAGTTGTTATTTTGGGTTCTGATATTAGAAAAGCTTTGGAGGTTTTCGAGGATGAGTTCGAAGTAAGAACTGGAGTACAGACCCCATTAGGAA
This sequence comes from uncultured Gammaproteobacteria bacterium, assembly GCA_964571215.1. Lineage (GTDB taxonomy): Bacteria > Pseudomonadota > Gammaproteobacteria > Magnimaribacterales > Magnimaribacteraceae > CAJWPI01. The sequence goes on along the minus strand of CAZMZZ010000031.1, from coordinate 9,898 downwards.
TGATTTCTTTGGATGATGATTATTCTGCAGATAATATTTCAAGTGAGAACGAAAGATATGGAATAACTAACTATAAAGAATCGGTTATAAAAGCTAATGAATATGCCAACACAGAAGGAAGTAGATATAGCGCTAAAGTTGCCGAATTAGGAAATTCAGTTACTTTAATCCCCTTAAGTGCTTACCTTTCTTCTGATGAAGCTCAATTGTTCATTTTTAAGGATGAAAAGGAAAGCATTAACACATCTACACAGATTGTAAATTATAGTTTTATCATTGCAGGAATCCTTTTTGTTCTCATTATTTCAATTACTGCATATGTCACAGCAAAGACTTTCGGGGGGATTACAAGAGCAATTGAAGTTCTAGAGGGTTTAACTACAGGTGATCACACCCAACAAATGCCTAAAAGAACAGGTCTGTTAGCTTCAGATAACGATGAAGTGGGACATCTCTCCATAGCTTTACAAAGTTATAGGGGACATCTTCTAGAGATGGAAGAAATAAGGTCTGAGCAAGCAAAAAGAAGAAAAGAAAGAGACAGTGTAATTATAGAAAAAATGACTCACTTAGCCGATCAACTTGAAGGAGAAGCTAAGACATTGATTTTAGGTGATATATCTAAGATGAGGAAATTAGCTAAGGAAGGGACAGAAAAAGATGGAGAAGAGGCTTCAGTAGAACTTATGCAATTAGCATTTTCAAGAATGTCGGATGAAGTGAATGCTTTGATAGAGGCAAGAACAAGTGAGATGGAAACAGCTCGAGATGAAGCTAGAGATGCTAATGCTCAGAAAACCAGATTTTTTGCGAATATGAGTCATGAGCTTAGAACGCCTTTAAATGCAATTTTAGGTTATGGAGAAATGTTAGAAGAAGATTGTGAAGATCTGGGATATGATGATCTCCTTCCAGATTTAAAAAAAATTACTTCTGCTGGTACCCATTTACTTTCTCTTATAAACAACATTCTTGATATATCAAAGATAGAAGCAGGAAAGATGGAATTGTTTGTAACTAGTTTCGAAATAGAGAGCATGATTGACACTATAAAAGATGTTGCAAATCCCATAATAGCTAAGAATGATAATGGATTTGATATAAAGCTTGAAGGGGCTTTGGGTTCCATGAATCAAGATGAAACAAAGTTAAGACAATGCTTAACTAACTATTTGAGTAATGCTGGGAAATTCACAGTAAATGGAACAGTAACATTAGCCGTTGAATCATATATAGAAGGCGACGTTGAGATGATAAGGTTTGCTGTCTCTGATACTGGAGAAGGGATGTCTCCTGAAGGGGTTAGTAAGGTATTTGAAGAATACGAGCAAGCAGAAAGATCTACTTCAGCTACACATGGAGGTACTGGCCTAGGACTTCCTATAACTAAAAAATTCGCTGAAATGATGGGAGGAGATGTTACTGTTGAGAGTGAAAAAGGAGTGGGCTCTGTATTTACCTTATTTGTTCCAAGAAATTGTCCTCAAAAAGAGGATCTAGAATCAGATATAAATTTAGAAGATATAGAAGATAAAGAAAAGATAGTAGTTCTGATAGATGATGATGTAGCAATGCATGATCTGATAAGGCGAACATTAACAAAAGCGGGCCTGACTTTGGTTGGTGCCACAGATGGTGAGAAGGGCATGCAAATAGTTAGGGAAACAAAACCAAAATTACTTTTGTTGGATGTTCTTATGCCAGGAAGAGATGGTTGGTCCATTTTGAGGGAATGTAAATCTGATCCTGAGTTGAAAGATATGCCAGTAGTAATGGTCAGTCAGTTATCGCAAGATACTCTAGCTAGTTCACTTGGAGCAGATGACTTTTTAACAAAACCTATCGACAGAGAGCATTTCATTAACACTGTAAAGAGAATAGTAGGAAAGAAACCTAATAGTGAAAAGATTCTTGTTATCGATGATGATCAAAATACCAGAGATCTTTTGTCTAGAATGTTGAAAGAAGCTGGCTGGTTTCCTATAACTGCCAGGGATGGGAAAGACGGCCTAGGAAGAATTGAAGACAAACCTGTTCTTATTGTTTTAGATCTCGAAATGCCAAGAATGGATGGCTTTGAGTTTTTAGAGAATTATATTAAAGAAGTAGGAGTAAACGAAAGAATTCCAATCCTAGTCTATTCTGGAAAGGATCTGACTGAAGTTCAAGAAAACTTGCTAAAAGAGAATGTTGCAGGAATGGTAAGAAAGGATGAAGTTTCTATGGAAGAGTTATCAATTATTGTTAAGAATATTTATTCTGATTCACAAACTCATTAACACTACAAGAGGTCTTCAATCTTCTGTAATAGTCTCTTGAAATCAATAGGCTTAGTATCAAAATCATCTGCTCCGCATTCAAGTGCCTTTTGTCTATCAGACTCTAGGGCATGAGCTGTTAGGGCTATGATGGGAATAGACTTAATTTCATCATCTTCCTTTGCTTTTGTTGTTGCTTCCCATCCATCCATAACAGGAAGACCCATATCCATTAGAACAATATCAGGCTTTTCAGATTTAATTTTTTCTAAGCCTTCTTTTCCATCTACTGCTATTAAAACCTCATGCTCTCTCCTCTGAAGTCTTCTTGATAGCATATCGCGGTTCATTTCGTTATCTTCAACGTATAGAATTTTTGCCATATTTACACTCCTTGTTAAAAAACTTGGGAAAATATAAATTGATCTCTTCCCTTTTTCTTCGCTTCGTATAATCTTTCGTCTGCCTTATTTACAAGATCTGAAGCATTTTGTGACTCTTCAGTATTTGCTATACCTCCACTTGAAGTAATTTTTATAGATTTTCCTTCAAACTCCACTACATTATTTTTTATACCTTTTCTTAATTTATCACAAAAAGCAGCCATTTCTTTAATATCTTTATCTAAAATAACTCCAAGAAACTCTTCCCCTCCTATTCTCCCAAGAATATTAGGTTCTGTTATTAATTCATTCAAAGTTGTTGCCATAATTTTTAGTACTTCATCTCCCCCAGCATGACCATAAGTATCATTTACTTTTTTGAAATGGTCTATATCAAGCATAATCACAGAAAAGTTTTCTCTTTCACCAGCTTGGACTTCATTAAAGGATCTTTCTAATGCTTCAAAAACTACACGACGGTTATAGATTCCTGTTAGCTGGTCTGTAGTTGCTCTTATATGAAGTTCATTTACCAGTTCTTGCTCTCTTTCTCTAAAAAACTTCCTTTCAAGACAGGATACAACTTTTGCTAATAAGATAGTCCCATTCAGAGGCTTTGGTAAATAGTCTTGAGCTCCTAATTGGATACATTTAGCGATACTATCTACATCATTGAATGCAGAAACCATAATTACAGGTAAAGAATCACTTTGATGTTCTTCTCTAAAACCTTTAAGCAGTTCTAACCCATTGATGTCAGGAAGGATAACATCGAGCAAAATCAAATCTGGAACCTTCTTCTTTACTTCACTTATTGCTGACTGTCCATCATAAGCAGTTCTGCAATTCAATCCCTGAGCATTTAATCTTCTTTCAAGTACTTCGCAATTAGTTTTATTATCATCGACTATAAGTACATCTGCGTTTTGGACATGTTCATTAAGCTCAAATGTATAATCAATGTTTCCAAGAGATTTAAAAAGTGCTTCTGCTGACTCCAATTGATCATTAACTTCTCCTTCACTTTTATTTATTAACGCCCCTCTAATATAATCCACAAACTTTTCTATTGCTTTCTCAATCTCTCTGGAGAGATTGATAATTGTTTGTAAATCAGAAATTGATTGTTCTGTGAGGTCCTCTTCTAAGTCCTCTATTAATATTTCACTATAACCAATTATGGCGTTTAGAGGAGTTCTAAGATTATGTCTTAATTCAGAATATTCTTCAGGTGTTTTATCTTCTGTAGACGCTTTTGGACCCGTATGTTCAATAAAAGCTTCTTCATATTGATCGATTAATTTCTTACAACCCGATTTGATCTGTTCGATTTCTTGATCTGCCTTTAAATTAGACTCGTTTATATTTTTTTCAATAAGTTCTATATAGTCAGAAATAGCATCGGCAGGTGTTGTAAATTCTTGCTTAATTTGTGTTAGCAGTATTTCTTCGGCACCCTTTGAGGTTGCTTTTCCAAAATATTTATCAGCTTTAGTCATCAGAATTAAGTTTTGTCTTAAACGTTTCCAGAAATTCAGGTTTATGCATTAAAAATCCTTGCCCTATCTTGCATCCTATATCCATCATAGCTTTTTTTTGTCCTTCATTTTCTATACCTTCTCCTATCATTTCTAAATTTAATGCTTTGCAGACTTCAATTACAAAACTAATCAACCTACCAGTAGTTGGATCATCTACTTCACTAGTGAATAACTTATCTAGCTTAACAACATCTACTGGTAAATCTTTTAAATATCTAAGAGAAGAATAGCCAGCACCAAAATCATCTAAAGCAATTTTTATACCCTTGTCCTTTAATATCTTTAAAGATTTTGCTGCAGTTTCCGTATTACTTAATTCTGCTGTTTCTGTTACTTCAAGGCCAAATTCGTTTGGTTTAAGGTTCATTTTATCTACGAAATCTAAAAAAACATTACAGAATTCCGGGTGCATAACAGTATGTGCGGAAACATTTAAATAAATAGTTGCTTTATCTAATCCTAATGAATTTTTTGCTTCTAAAAACTCACTTAGTTTTGTTAAAGAAGCTAGTACTACTAAAGAGAAAAGACTTTCTCCTTCAATTTGAGGAATTAATTTGTCATTTGGGATTATTTCTCCTTTTTCATCTTTCATTCTTAACAAGGCTTCAATACCAGTAATCTCACCTGTGTCTAGGTCTACTTGTTTTTGATAAGCTAGATCAATCCGATCAAACTCTATGCAAGCTATAGTTTGTCTTAAAGCTTCTAAGCCCTCTCTTGAAGGACACAGTATCTCTATCAAGAAAAACCCTTCTGATTCTTCGACCGGAATAAGGTGAACCCTAGTTCTTATAAAAAATCTTATATCTCTTAGTTGAATTTCAATAGGCGTTTCGTAAGATTGAGCTATCGGGTCTTTAGAAACACTATTCTTTATGCTTTCTTCATCAATACTTTTTATGCTCAAATCTTCTAAATTATCCATTCTAAATATATATCTTGCAGCTAGATTCGACCATTTAAGAGAACCATCTAGTTCATAAATAAGATATGGACTTGGGTGGTGTTGCAAAGACCTAAAAAGGTAATCAAGGTGTTCTTTTTGAGTATCCATTCTTCTAATCTACTTTTTTGTGTATATTTGTCCTTCTTGAATCTTTTCATTTACAAAATCTACGAAATCCTGCGGGAAAGTTGGAGAAATAAAGCTCCAAATTTCCAAGTTCTTCGGATCGCTTAGCAAGGTCTTAAAAGATGAAACCATGGCTCTCCATTCATCCTCATCAAGCATACCTATAGAGTGTTGATAATGTTGGTTCTGCCTTGCTCTTACTATGGCAGAAAAGTGAGTAAGGTAAATAGATTCTTCTTCATCACTTAGAGGCTCATTCTTCTTAAGCTTGATCTTTACTTTAACTATATCCGGGTTTAATCCAGCCAAAGCAAGTTTTTGATGGCTATCAGCTATATTCTGCCTAGCGTTTGCTCTGGCTACTTTATTTTGCTCTTTAAGCTCAGTTACAAGAAAATATACTGTTACCAAAACAGTAAATGGCCCCAAAGTTTGGAGAATTAAGATAATTTCTTCTAAAGACATAGTTATTTATGTTATACGTTAGATATGAAAAAATAATACCTTATCAGTTTGGGGAGAGCTAATGAATAATTTTTATTTAAAATATTTTACTTCTTTTTTAGTTTTATTCAGTTTTTTTTGTTATGGAAAAGAGGTTTCTCTTCAGCCAAACCTGAATAGCCAAGAAGAAATACAAGAAGCCTTAATATTATTACAACCAGGAGATACATTGCTTCTAAAGGAAGGAATTTATGAACTTGAAGACGGTTTATCTCTTGATGTAGATAAAGTATCCATTCTAGGAGAGGGTCACGACAGAACAGTTTTAAGCTTTAAGAATCAAGTCAGTGGAGCACAAGGTTTATTGGTGACCTCAAGTGGGGTGACTCTTAAAGATTTTGCAATAGAAGATGCTAAGGGAGATGCCCTTAAAGTAGTTGGAGCTGAAGGCATTTATATGATTAATTTGCGAACAGAATGGACAGGTGGACCAAAAAGCACTAACGGAGCTTATGGTCTCTATCCAGTAGAATCAAGAAATGTCCTTATTGATGGATGTATAGCTATTGGAGCTTCTGATGCAGGAATCTATGTAGGTCAATCAGAAAACATAATAGTGAGAAATAGTCTGGCTCAATACAATGTAGCTGGAATAGAAATAGAAAACTCTTACTTTGCTGATGTTTATGAAAATGAGGCTTCTCATAATACAGGAGGTATCTTAGTCTTTGATCTTCCTGATTTGCCTAAACAAGGCGGTCATCATGTTAGAGTGTTTAACAATAAAGCAATTGATAATGATACAGACAACTTTGCTCCAGAAGGGAATATTGTTGGTTTAGTGCCAAGAGGAACAGGCATTATTATTCAGGCTAATTCAGATGTAGAGATATTTAATAATGAGATTTCAGGGAATGGAACTGTAAATCTTTCTATAGTAACTTTTGGAGGCGAAACTGAAGATGAAAACTACTACCCCCACCCTCGATCTATACAAGTTCACGGAAATCATTTTGGACCTGGAGGTTTTGCTCCTGACATGAGTAAGGAAGTTGCTGCTGTTGTCGTTGAATTATCAAAGGGAAATATACCTGATATCTTTTGGGATGGCATCTTGCCTTTAACTCAAATGATTCTAGGTCAACCAGAAGATGAAAGACTAGTTCTAGGCGACAATGGAGAGGCTAGCTTTATGGCAATTAAACCTCTTCACTATATGATTGGATTGCCTAATCCGGTCGATAGAAATTATCAAAATTTTAAGGGCAAAATAGTTCCTTTAAAAGAAGTGGTGATAAGAAAAGAAGATACTTAGTGAGAAGTCAATTTAGATATCCATTAATTACAGCAGCTCTAATAAGTATTAACTCATTATTCGCAGTTAACGATTCTGCAGTCTTAGAAGATCAGTTTTTTGATAGTTTAAGTGAATACGAATTTTTTGTAGATTTAAAAACCCAAACTCCCTCTGAAGGTGTAATACCTTACGAATTAATTAGTAGTCTCTTTTCCGATTATTCTCTCAAAAAAAGATTTATTTATGTACCAAAAGGTAAGAAAGCAACCCTGGAGAAGAACTGGGTTTTTGACTTTCCTGTAGGTACAGCATTAATAAAGACATTTTATTATCAAAATGATCAAACCAATTTGCAAAAGGGAATAAATCTCCTTGAAACAAGGTTATTATTAAGGAAAGAAAATAAATGGGTAGCTGCTTCTTATGTTTGGAATCAAGATAAATCAGATGCTTTTCTTAAAATAGCTGGAAAAGCAATTAAAACATCTTGGATAGATGAAGAGGGAGTAAAGAGACAAGTTAGGTACAAAGTCCCAAATACCAATCAATGTAAAGAATGCCATCAAGCTGGTGATGAGATTTCTCCAATAGGGCCTAAAGCCCGAAATTTAAATAAGGATTTTAACTATGGTGAAAAAAAACAAAATCAATTAGCTAAATGGTTTGAAAGTGGAATTATTAGTGAATTACCAACCAATGTTGTTTCGAATGCTAACTGGAAGGACAAGCAATTTTCCTTCGAAGAAAGAGCTAGATCTTACTTGGCCATAAATTGTGGACATTGCCATATGCCCTCTGGTTCTGCCAACTCAACAGGACTTTATCTAGATTTTATGGAAACAAAAGAGAAAAGCCTTGGAATATTCAAAAAACCGGTAGCTAGTGGCCGAGGCAGCGGAGGGCTAAAATACTCCATCGTTCCTGGACATGCTCAAGAGTCTATTTTGTTATATAGAATGCTTTCTGTTGATCCGGGGGTTATGATGCCTGAAGCTGGACGGTCATTAGTACACAAAGAAGCTGTTCTTCTTATTGAAGAATGGATAAACTCTATGAGAAAAGATGGCAGATAAGGAAGATCTTTTAAATAATTTAAAAATAAACCCAGATGATAAATCTGATGATGAACCTATACCTATAAAGAAAATAGGAATTTTTATAGGAACAATTGCTGTAGTTGGAATTTTAGGTTGGTTATTCTTCTCAGAAGCTGAAGTTGAAAAAGTTACAACCTTTACAGTTAAGTCCCTTAAAGCCTCAGGATCCTCCGCAAGTAGCATCTTAGATGCTTCTGGTTATGTTACTGCACGTAGAAAAGCCACAGTTTCGTCGAAAAGTACTGGCAAGGTTTTAGAAGTACTAATAGAAGAAGGAATGTATGTTAACAAAGGTCAGTTGCTAGCTAAATTGGATGATAGTACTCAAAAGGCTGATCTTGCGTATGCAGAATCCCAGTTGAAGCAAGCTAAATTAGTTTTTAAAAGTACCAGTGCTCTTATTGAAGGGAATTTTGCTAGTCCAGATCAATTAAAAACAGCCGAAGCTCAAATGGAAGGTGCGCAAGCTTTAGTAGATTTGAGCAGGCAGAGACTGAACGATATGCAAATACTAGCTCCTTTTAGCGGTGTGGTCGTTTTTAAGGCTGCACAACCAGGAGAGATGATATCTCCCGTTTCAGCTGGAGGTGGCTTCACTGCTACAGGAATTTGTACCATTGTAGACATGGATTCATTAGAAATAGAAGTTGATGTAAACGAAGCTTTTATTAATAGAGTGGAGTCTAATCAACCTGTGCTTGCTAACTTAAATGCCTATCCGAAATGGGATATACCGGCAGAAGTAATAGCTATAATTCCTACAGCAGACAAAAACAAAGCTACTGTTAGAGTGAGAATAAGATTAATAGAGAAGGATGAGAGAGTCCTTCCTGATATGGGTGTAAGGGTTTCCTTCCTGCAAAAAATAGCCGAGACTTCTGGTCCTAAAAAAGAAGGGGTAATTGTTCCTAACGCTGCGGTTTATAAAGATGATAATTCAAGCTTTGTGCTTCTAGTAAAAAACGGAAGGATATTGATTCAAGAAATTGAAGTAGCAGAAGAGACATCCAATTATTCAAGGGTTATTAAGGGAATTAGAGCAGGTGATCAAGTAGTTGCATCTTACGATGAAGATTTAGAAAATAATCAAAAGGTTTCTATAAACTAAGGGGGATTTTATATGTCAGATTCTTTAGTAAAAGTAGATAGCGTTAATAAAACCTATCAAAGAGGAGGAGAAAAACTTGTAGTTTTAGACAATTTAAATCTAGAAGTACCAAAGGGTGATTTCTTAGCTTTAATGGGTCCCTCAGGTTCAGGTAAGTCTACTCTGCTTAATCTTATAGGCGGTTTAGATACACCTACCTCTGGAAGTGTAGAGGTAGACGGAGAGAATTTAGATAAAATGAATTCAAAACAATTAAGTAACTGGAGGGCTAGCCATGTAGGTTTTATTTTTCAGTTTTATAATCTTTTGCCTGTATTAACAGCACAGAAAAATGTCGAATTACCCTTATTATTAACTAAGCTTTCAGGTTCACAACGGAAGTCGCACGTGGATACCGTTTTAGAAATTGTTGGTTTAGCTGACAGAGCAGGCCATAAACCAAATGAACTGTCAGGAGGGCAGCAACAGAGGGTGGCTATAGCAAGAGCACTTGTATCGGATCCAGATATACTGGTTTGTGATGAACCTACCGGTGATTTGGATAGAGATACAGCAACAGAGATTCTAGAATTATTACAGATTCTTAACAAAGATCATGATAAAACTATCTTAATGGTTACTCATGATCCTATGGCTGCTGATTCTGCTAAAAGAACTTTGCATCTAGATAAAGGCAAGCTTACTCACTAAAGCCA
>CAZMZZ010000030.1:0-18837 GCA_964571215.1 uncultured Gammaproteobacteria bacterium | reverse complement strand
GGCTTCTAGAGTTATTTGAACATGAACGGACATCTGGTCTCCATCTAAATCAGAGTTATAAGCTTTACAAACGAGTGGATGGAGTTGAATGGCCTTTCCTTCTACCAAAATAGGCTCAAAAGCTTGTATACCTAGTCTATGAAGAGTAGGTGCTCTATTGAGCAAGACTGGGTGTTCTCTAATAACATCGTCTAGTATATCCCAAACCTGAGGATCTTCTCGCTCTACCATTTTTTTAGCAAGTTTGATTGTGTTTACTAATTCCAACTGTTGCAATTTGCCAAATACAAAAGGTTTAAAAAGTTCTAGAGCCATTTTTTTTGGTAAGCCGCATTGGTGCAGTTTAAGTGTAGGACCTACTACAATCACTGATCTGCCTGAATAATCTACTCTTTTTCCCAACAAATTCTGTCTGAAACGACCTTGTTTTCCTTTAATCATATCTGCAAGCGATTTTAAAGGTCTTTTGTTAGATCCAGTCACTGCCCTTCCTCTTCTTCCATTATCAAGCAAGGCATCGACAGATTCTTGAAGCATCCTTTTTTCATTCCTGGTGATAATATCAGGGGCATTGAGGTCAAGTAGCCTTTTTAGTCTATTGTTTCTATTAATAACTCTTCGATAAAGATCGTTAAGATCAGATGTTGCAAACCTTCCACCCTCTAAAGGAACAAGTGGTCTTAAGTCAGGAGGAAGAACTGGTAAAACATCTAGAATCATCCATTCAGGCTTATTACTAGATTCTTTAAGAGATCTTAAGAGTTTTAGTCTTTTAGTATATTTTTTTATTTTTGCTTCAGATTTTGTCTTAGGAATATCTTCTTGAATCTCAAGTATTTCTTGATCTAAATCTAAATCTTCAAGTAATACCCTAACTGACTCAGCTCCCATGCCAGCCTGGAACTCATCACCCCATTCTTCTAAGGCTTCATAATATTCTTCATCAGACATGAGTTGAGTCTTTTCTAGATCTGTCATACCCGGGTCAGTAACAATAAACGATTCAAAATACAAAACTCTTTCAAGGTCTCTAAGAGTTAGATCTAGACATAAAGCAATCCTTGAAGGTAGAGATTTTAAAAACCAAATATGAGCAACAGGAGCAGCTAATTCTATGTGCCCCATACGATCACGCCTAACCTTAGAGAGAGTTACTTCGACTCCACACTTCTCACAAACTACTCCTCTATGTTTCATTCGTTTGTACTTTCCACAAATACATTCGTAATCTTTAACTGGTCCGAATATCTTTGCACAAAAGAGACCATCTCTTTCTGGCTTAAAAGTTCTGTAATTAATTGTTTCTGGTTTTTTTACTTCACCATACGACCAAGACCTAATCTGCTGGGGAGAAGCTAATCCAGCTTTAATACTGTTGTAATCAATAGTTCCACCCTGGTTTCTTAATAAATCTACTAGATCTTTCAAACTAATCTCCTATTCTTCTATAGATTCAAGATCCATATCTATTCCTAAAGATCTTATTTCTTTTGTTAATACATTAAATGACTCTGGAATGCCCGCATCCATCTCAAAGTTACCATCCACTACATTCTTATAAACCCTTGTTCTTCCAGAAACATCATCCGACTTGACAGTAAGCATTTCTTGCAACGTAAAGGCTGCTCCATAGGCTTCTAAGGCCCAAACTTCCATTTCTCCAAATCTTTGACCTCCAAACTGTGCCTTCCCTCCAAGGGGTTGTTGAGTAACAAGGCTATAACTTCCAGTTGACCTTGCATGCATCTTATCTTCAATAAGATGATTAAGCTTGAGGATATACATGTAACCTACAGTAACAGGCCTATCAAACTTTTCTCCAGTCCTTCCATCATAAAGGTCAGTTTGACCACTAAGAGGTAATCCTGCTAAATCTAACATCTTTTTAACTTCAGACTCTTTAGCTCCATCGAAAACAGGAGTTGCCATAGGGACTCCTTCTCTCAAGTTATTTGCAAGTTCTAAAATTTCCTCATTGTTTAAAGACTTCAAAGATTGGGTTCCACCGTTTTTTTCATAAATTTCTGATAAGAATGGTCTAAGGGAATCATTAGCGCCCTGATCTATTAAGGAACCTATCTTTTTGCCCAATTCTCTTGATGCCCAACCCAGATGGGCTTCTAGTACTTGACCAACATTCATTCTTGATGGAACGCCTAATGGATTAAGCACTATGTCAACTGGCTCTCCATTCTTGTCATAAGGCATATCTTCCTTAGGCATAATTACTGATATAACACCCTTATTCCCATGTCTTCCAGCAAGTTTATCTCCAGGCTGAATTCTTCTCTTAATTGCTAAATAAACTTTTACAATTTTCTGTACGCCTGGTGCTAAATCATCCCCTGAGGTGACTTTAGCATTCCTGGTTTCAAATTTTTCTTTAAGGCTTAACTTATTATCTTCAAGATTTTTTTGAAGTTCCTTAACTTGTTGATTTACGTTCTCATTTGAAACTTTAATTTTATAAAGCTGTTCCTTGTTAAGGCTTTCCAAGTCAATTTCTTTAATTATTGAATCTTTCTTTAGCCCCTTACCTGCTTTAACCTTTTTGCCTATCAATAGATTTGATAATCTTGAAAAAGCTGCTTCTTCTAGTATCTTTAATTCATCATCAATATCTTTCTTTACTTCGCTCAATTGAGATTTCTCAATCATCTTGGCACGCTCATCTTTTTCTAGACCCTCTCTAGTGAAAACATGAACATCTATTATTGTACCATCGCCCCCAGAAGGAACTCTCAAAGAGCTGTCTTTAACATCGGAAGCTTTCTCACCAAAAATTGCCCTTAGTAATTTTTCTTCTGGACTAAGTTGTGTTTCCCCTTTAGGAGTAACTTTCCCGACTAAGATTTCTCCTGCTTTAACTTCAGCTCCAAGATGTACTATTCCAAATTCATCTAACTTTGATAAAGCTGCATCACCTACATTTGGTATATCAGCAGTAATTTCTTCTGCTCCCAATTTTGTATCCCTTGCTATACAAGTCAATTCCTGAATGTGAACACTAGTAAACTTATCATCACTTACTAATGAATCAGAAATAAGAATTGAATCTTCAAAGTTGTATCCATGCCAGGGCATGAAAGCTATACGTACATTCTGTCCTAGAGCCAATTCCCCTAAGTTTACTGAGGGTCCATCTGCTAAAACATCATGTTTTTTTATCTTATCGCCTTCCTTTACTATTGGTTTTTGGTTTATACAGGTATTTTGATTAGACCTTGTGTACTTAACTAAATTATAAATATCAACACCTGAGTCTTCAGAAGAAATCTCCTTTTCATCCACTCTGACTACAATTCTACTGGCATCAACAGTTTCCACTACACCCCCTCTGGTAGCCGCAACACTAGCACCAGAATCTCTAGCTACTAATCTTTCCATTCCTGTTCCTACAAGAGGAGTCTCTGTCCTTAAGGTTGGTACGGCTTGTCGTTGCATATTTGATCCCATTAAAGCTCTGTTAGCATCATCATGTTCAAGAAAAGGAATTAGAGAAGCTGCAACTGAAAAAACTTGCTGGGGTGAAACATCCATAAAATCAACATTTTCGGGTGCCATTAATGAAAATTCATTCTTATAACGAACTGGTACTAATTCTTCAGTAAAACTATTTTTCTCGTCAAGTAGAGCACTTGCTTGGGCTATAACATAATCACTCTCTTCGATAGCAGAGAGATAAGAAATTTCATTTAAGACTTTACCAGCTGATGCTTTTCTAAATGGAGTCTCCAGAAAACCATATTCATTTGTTCTAGCAAATGCTGCTAACGAATTAATTAATCCGATATTCGGTCCCTCTGGTGTCTCTATAGGACAAATCCTTCCGTAATGTGTAGGATGAACATCTCTAACTTCAAACCCGGCTCTTTCACGAGTTAATCCTCCTGGTCCTAAGGCAGATACTCGCCTCTTAATAGTAACTTCAGATAAGGGATTATTCTGATCCATGAATTGAGAAAGTTGGCTTGAACCAAAGAATTCTTTTATGGAAGCAGATACTGGTTTAGCATTTATTAAGTCTTGTGGACCCAGGTCGTCAGCTTCGGCAGTAGAAAGTCTTTCCCTTACTGCTCTTTCAACTCTCACCAAACCAATCCTGTATTGATTTGATACCATCTCACCTACTGATCTAATTCTTCTGTTTCCTAAATGATCTATATCATCAACCTGGCCCCTTCCATTTCTTATTGATACCAATGTTCTAAGGGTATCAAGGATATCTTTATGCTCTAAAACTGAATTTCCATCTATCTCTTCCCTTCCTAATCTCTTATTAAATTTCATTCTTCCAACTGAAGAGAAATCATATCTTTCTGGATTAAAAAATAGATTATGAAAAAGATTTAATGCTGCATCTTTAGTAGGAGGTTCACCAGGTCTCATCATTCTATATATTTCTACTAGAGCTTCTATTTGATTTGTAGTGCTATCGCTTCTTAGAGTATCTGAAATATAAGGACCTGACTCAATGTCATTAATGTAAAGAGTTTCTAATTCTTTAAGTTTTAAATTCTTTATAAGCTCCAAGATTTCTTCATCAATTACAGTATTTGCTTGAATAGATATTTCACCAGTATTTTTATCAACAATGTCAGTTGCAACTACTCTTCCTAACATTGCTTGCTCTGAAAATTCTAAAGATTTAATTTTAGAACTTTCAATTTTTCTAATATGCCTTAGGCTTATTCTTTCCCCTTTTTTAACCAGTGTCTCTCCTTTAGATATAATATTTAGGGGTGAAACCGTTCCTATAAGCCTTCTAGGAACAAGAGGAGTTAGCTGATAGTTATTATCTTTAGAAATCTTAAAGAAATCTTTTTCATAAAATTTTTCTAAAATATCGTTACTGCTGTATTCAAGGGCTTTTAGAAGAATGGTGGCATACAGCTTTCTTCTTCTATCAATTCTTACAAATACTAAATCCTTGGCATCAAATTCAAAATCAAGCCATGAACCTCTATAAGGAATAACTCTAGCACCATATAAAACTTTTCCAGAAGGATGACTTTTACCTTTATCATGATCGAAGAAAAGACCAGGAGACCTGTGAAGCTGAGAAACTACTACTCTCTCTACTCCATTAATTATAAAAGTAGCATGATCTGTCATAAGAGGGATGGTTCCCATATATACCCATTCGGACTTACCAGTTTTCAATTTGCCTGAGTCTTTGTCTATAAAAAATAGTGCGCACTCTATATGTAAAGAGATCTCATATGTAATCCCTTTAAGCTTGCACTCCCTTTCATCAAATACTGGATTGCCTAATTTGTAGCCCAGGTATTCCATTCTGGCCAACCCGTTATGGCTCTCTATAGGAAAAATTGATTTTAGAACCTTCTCTAATCCCTCTTCCAATCTTTTGTCTTGATCTACATATCTTTGTAAAAAATTATCATAGGAATCAAGTTGCGTTATTAGAAGGTTAGGAAGATCCATAACACTTGAAATTTTCTCAAAGCTCCTTCTAATTCTCTTCTTTTCAGTGTATGAAAGAGTCATATGTTCTCCTTAAATTGAATAGTTATTAATTTTTCCTACTAATGTTTCTTACCAAGATTACTTTAGTTCAACTTTAGCACCGGCTTCTTCTAACATCTTGCCATGTTCTTCCGCTTCAGCTTTAGCTATACCTTCTTTAAGAGTTGAAGGTGCCTCATCAACTAATGCCTTTGCATCTTTTAACCCCAATCCAGTTATAGTTCTCACAGCTTTAATTACGTCAACTTTTTTCTCTCCTACTTCAGCTAAGTTTAGATCAACAGTAGCAGCTGCTTCATCGCCTGAATTATCTGATTCTTCTGAACTTGGTGCAGCAGCAACTGCAGCAACAGGTGCAGCAGCAGATACTCCAAATTTCTCTTCCATTGCAGAAATTAAATCTACAATATCCATTACAGACATTTCAGATATAGCTTCTAAAATTTCTTCTTTTTTTAACGCCATTTTTTTTCTCCATTTAAATTTAAAAAAATAAGTTATGCCTCTTCCTTCTGCCTCTTCACTGATTCAAGTGTTCTTACTAACTTTGAAGGAACTTGTGACAATAAAGACACAAGCTTGTTTAGTGGTGCATTGATTACCCCAGCTAATTGACCTATAGCTTGATCTCTAGAGGGTAAATTAGCAATTTCTGCTAATCTAGAAAGTTCTAAGAGTGAATCTCCTAAAGATAGACCCTTTACTTCAAAGCTAGAATTAACTTTTTTAAAATCATTTACTAACTTCATTGCGCTAGTAGGGTCGTTCAAAGAAAAGGCTAGAATTGTAGGTCCTACCAACAATTCATCTAAGCAAGAGAATTTGGTTTCACTTAATGCTTTTCTAGCCAAAGTATTCCTTATCACTTTTAGATAAACTTCAGATTCTCTAGCATCCTTCCGTAACTTTGTAATCTCAGATACAGATGTGCCATGATAATCCGCTGCAACAACAGACAAAGCTGAAGTCGCAATTTCATTTAGCTCTTTTACAGCTAATTTCTTGTCATCAATGCGCATTGGCATTACTTACACTCCAATTACCAACCTTTTGTAGATTGGTAATGTTGTTGGATATGGAACTAAATAAATAGTTCTTATCCATCTACGTAGGCTGTAAGATTTAAGCAGAATAGTAAATTCTGCACCTACGATCTTCGACAGATGCTCTCTTTTAGCACCATATTGAAGAAACTCTTTTTCTATAAAGAAATTCATTTAATACCTCAAAGAAGATAGTTCAATCTCTATTCCAGCTCCCATAGTGGAAGAAAGAAATACTTTCTTAATAAAGACTCCCTTTGATGAAGGGGGCTTGTTACGTTTTAAATCTTCTAATAAAGCCTCTAAATTATCTTTTACCTTACTTGAGTCAAAAGTGAGATCTCCTATTCTTCCATGAACAATCCCTCCTTTATCAGCTCTGTATCTTATTTGACCAGCTTTGGCATTCTTAACAGCCTTGCCAACATCTTTTGTGACAGTTCCTGTTTTGGGGTTAGGCATAATTCCTTTTGGACCTAAAATTTTTCCAAGAGGGCTTACTAGCTTCATTGTATCTGGGGTAGCAATTATTACATCGAAATCTTCTTGGTTTTCCTGTAGCTTTTTCACTAAATCTTCCATTCCTACTGCATCAGCACCCGCTTGCTCAGCTTCTTTTGCTAGATCTCCTTCTACAACTACTGCAACTTTACATGACTTCCCTGAGCCTGAAGGGAGAGAAGTTGCTCCTCTCACATTCTGATCTGACTTTTCTGGATCTATTCCTAATCTAATTGAAACATCTAAAGATTCCTGAAACTTTGTTTTAGGCGAATCACTCAATATATCCATAGCTTCAGAAATTTGATATCTCTTCTTTCGTACAGAGCCAATATATTCTTGTCTTTTAGACTTTTTACTCATTAACCTTCTACTGTTATTCCAGCACTTCGTGCACTACCTTCTAATGTCCTGACAGCTGCATCCATATCAGCAGCAGTTAGATCTGGATCTTTCTTCTTTGCTATCTCTTCTAGTTGTGATCTAGTAACTGTTCCTACTTTTAAACTATTTGGAGTTCCACTCCCCTTTGATACTCCTGCTGCTTTCTTAATTAAGATTGACGCTGGTGTTGTTTTAATTATGAAGTCAAAAGATTTATCTTTATGAACACTTATAACTACCGGAACTGGAACTCCTTGTTCAGACTCTTTGGTTCTGGCATTAAATGCATTACAAAAATCCATTAAATTAAGACCATGTTGACCTAAAGCAGGTCCTACAGGAGGACTAGGAGAGGCCTGTCCGGCAGGAACCTGGAGCCTTATATAAGTTTCAATCTCTTTTGCCATTATGCTTTTTCTACCTGACTAAATTCCAATTCGACACCAGTGGATCTTCCAAAAATTAAAACAGCAACTCTAACTTTGCTCTTCTCATAATTAACTTCTTCTACCACCCCACTAAAATCATTAAATGGTCCCTCTATAACTCTTACCATCTCACCTGGTTCAAAATTAATAGAAGGCTTGAGGGTTTCTGTGCCTGTTTCTAATTGTTGCATAATATTGTCAGCTTCCTTTTGCGATATAGGAGAAGGATTTTCCTTTGTCCCCCCAATAAATCCCATCACTCTCGGAGTATCTTTTACTAAGTGCCAAGTATCATCATTTAATTCCATATTCACTAGTACATATCCTGGAAAGAATTTTCTTTGTTTTCTTCTTTCTTGACCTCCCCTCAATTCCACAACTTCTTCTGCTGGTACTATGATATCTCCAAAAGCTTTTTGCATTTCAAATCTATTGATTCTCTCAAGTAATGCCTCTCTAACCTTATTCTCGTAGCCTGAATAAGCATGAATTACATACCATTCTTTAGTCATAATTACCTCAAGAAGCTGGCTGTAATCCAGCCAAATAAAGAATCTAGACCCCACAAAACTAGTCCTGATATGAAGATAGCCACTAAAACTATTAAAGTAGTCTGCAATGTCTCATTCCTAGTGGGCCAAACAACCCTTCTAATTTCAGTACGAGAATCTAGCATTATCTTAAATGCATCTTTTCCTTCAGATGTTGTAACAAGAACAATCAAGCCAAGACTAACTAATAAAATTACACCTATTACTCTGTAAAGCAGAGGTTCTTGAACAAAATAAGCATTTAAAAAGACTGCTAATCCTACGAACAAGAGACCTACAAACCACCTGAAATAATTTTGCATTTTATTTATAACACTATCCATACCTGAAAAAGACCACTCGCTCCTTGGCAGGCCAGGAGGGAATCGAACCCCCAACCTGTGGTTTTGGAGACCACCGCTCTGCCAATTGAGCTACTGGCCTACTCAATTATTTTGGAAACAACCCCAGAACCTACTGTTCTTCCACCTTCCCGAATTGCAAACCTCATACCTTCTTCCATTGCTACCGGGGAAATAAGCTCTACATTCATTGAGATATCATCACCGGGCATTACCATCTCTACGTCCTTGGGAAGTTCAACTGCTCCAGTCACATCGGTTGTTCTAACATAAAATTGGGGTCTATAACCTTTAAAGAAAGGCGTGTGTCTCCCTCCTTCTTCTTTTGTTAAGACATATACTTGAGCTTCAAACTTAGTATGGGGAGTAATTGAAGATGGTTTTGAAAGAACCTGTCCTCTTTCTACATCTTCCCTTTCAGTTCCCCTTAAAAGAATGCCAACATTTTCTCCAGCTCTCCCTTCATCTAAAAGTTTTCTAAACATTTCCACTCCAGTGCAAACTGTCTTTGAGGTTTCTCTTATACCAACAATCTCTATCTCATCATTAACTTTTACTATTCCTCTTTCAATTCTTCCTGTTACAACTGTTCCTCTTCCTTGTATGGTGAAGATATCCTCAATTGGCATCAAAAATGGCTTATCAGTATCTCTTACAGGTTCAGGGATAAAAGTATCTAATGAAGCCACTAGTTCTTTGACCTTCTCAACTTGCTCAGCATCTCCTTCTAGAGCCTTTAAAGCAGAGCCAACTATTATAGGCGTATCATCCCCAGGGAACTCGTATTCTTTCAACAAATCTCTAACTTCTATCTCAACTAGCTCAATAAGCTCAGCATCATCTACCTGATCAGACTTATTAAGAAAAACAACAATATGATCTACTCCGACTTGCTTTGCTAGAAGAATATGTTCTCTCGTCTGAGGCATAGGTCCATCAGCAGCACTAACTACTAAAATTGCTCCATCCATCTGAGCAGCTCCTGTAATCATATTTTTTACATAATCCGCATGTCCAGGACAATCAACATGTGCATAATGTCTAGCTTCTGAATCATACTCGACATGAGATGTAGCAATAGTAATACCCCTTTCTTTTTCTTCAGGTGCATTATCTATCCCTTCAAAAGCTGTAAAATCAGAACCATATGAATCAGCACTTACCTTAGTCAAAGCAGCTGTCAAAGTTGTTTTCCCATGATCAACATGGCCTATTGTCCCTACATTAACATGAGGTTTAGTTCTTTCAAATTTCTCTTTACTCATTGTTTTTCCTAATAATTTTTTTATTCTTATCTGGAGCTCATAACCGGACTTGAACCGGTGACCTCTTCCTTACCAAGGAAGTGCTCTACCACCTGAGCTATATGAGCATTAAAGCCTTGTTCTTCGGTATAAAGTAAGTTAGTAAAATAGGCCCGATAATTAATCAATAATTAGACCATAACTTACAAAAGTACAAAAAATACCCAAAAAAACGCCAACTACCCAAAGCCCGGAAGGCTTTATAGTATCTTTAAGCTGCTAATGCAAGCAATTTTCAGAGTTTTTAACCTTCTTAACTAGAAAATAAACAAAAATGGTGGAGGAGGCAGGATTCGAACCTGCGAAGCACGAGGCGGCAGATTTACAGTCTGCTGGGTTTGACCGCTCCCCAACCCCTCCTAAGTACACTATATGGCGGGCAATTCTCACCATGCGATAATACGTTGTCAACATAAATTGATTTATTTGTTAACCTACTATTAAGGATTACTAGCAAAATGATACTTCTATCAAAGAAAAAGATTCTTAAAAACATAAAAAAACATGATTTATATGATCTAGACGATATTGAAATAATAGAAATAACCAGGTCTACTAATGAAGATGCCAAATATTTCCTTAAAAAAGATGAAAAAAAAAGAAAAGTTGCATTCTTTGCAGAACAACAAACTCTGGGTAAAGGAAGAAATAAAAGAAATTGGATAAGTCCTTATGGTAAGAACATTTATTTTTCGTTCGCTTGGAAAACTAAATTTAATCTTTCTAAATTAGATGGTTTAAGCTTAGCCACAGCTGTAGTCATTGCTGAAAATCTTCAAACTATGGTAAAGCAAAAAATAAGAATAAAGTGGCCTAATGACCTCATTATTGATGATAAAAAATTTGGAGGAATTCTTATAGAAACTTCTCAGCAAAAGAAAAAAATTTCAGAGATAGTTATTGGTATAGGAATAAACATTAATATGACAAAGGAAGAAGGATCTTCCATAAACCAAAATTGGGTTTCTTTATCTGATTTTTCTGATCAACCTTTGGATAGAAACCTTATTGCAAGTAAATTATTAAAAGGAATCTTAAATCTCTCAATTAAATTCCCTGAACTAGGTTTTTCTTCTTACAAAGACTCGTTTCAAAACTTGCACATACTCAACAACAAAGATTGTGTAATAGAGTTGTCAGATAAAATAAAAATATTTGGCAAAGTAATAGGAATAAACAAGAAAGGAGAGATCTTAATAAAAAAGAATGGTGAAATTTTGTCCTTTCGTTATGGAGAAATTAGTATTAGGAAATCAGAAGATATTTAAAATTAACAAGAAAAAAAGAAACTATGAAAAATATTGTATTAGTAACAGGAGGCTTTGATCCCTTGCATTCAGGGCATATATCATATTTTAAGAGTGCAAAAAAGGAAGGTGATGAGCTTTGGGTTGGCTTAAATTCTGACAATTGGCTTATAAGAAAAAAAGGGAAGCCTTTTTTGGAAGTCGAAGAGAGAAAGGAAATAATAGAGAATCTTGTCATGGTGGATAAAGTTATCCTATTTGATGATGAAGATAACTCCTCAAATGATGCCATCTCAAGATGTCTTAAGTCTATTTCTGCAAAAGACACTTTGATTTTTGCTAATGGAGGTGACAGGAACAAAGAAAATATCCCCGAATTAAAGACTTTTAAAACAAACCCTCAAATAAAATTTATTTTTGAAGTGGGAGGTAAAAAAAAGAACTCATCAAGTCAAATCCTGCAGAAATGGGTAAATTATAAAAAAGAATCTTAAATAACTTACTAAGCTCTAAGCTAATTTCTATTTTCTTCTAAAAATCTTTTTAGTTTTATAACAAATTTAGGTCTTACTTTAGACAGAAAGGTTTTATCAAATAGGTAAATAATTGGAATAAAAATGAAATCGAAAATCTTTATAATACTAAATAAAAGATGAATCTTATTCTTCCATAATTCTGAAGGTAAAAAAATCCAAAAATAAATTCTAGAAATAGAATCAAGAAATGACCTATATGCGCCAAAGAAATTAAATTTAAAGAAATTATATGCAGTTAACGACGCTGACCTTCTTCCCATATCCTTTGTTAATACATTAATAACATGGTTAGCAACATCATTTCCATAAATTTCCCATCTATCTTTAAGATTAAAATCTTCAACCAGTGAGTAAAATTCTTTAGCTCCACAATAACCCTTTCTAGAAAGTTCCTTATTTAACTGCCCTTCATGCCTTCTCCAATAAAATTCTGCTTCCTCATCAAAGCCAGTTTCGCCAAAGGGAACAATTCCATAAAGTTGACTTAATTCCACAGAGCGATGAAATCCACCGTACCTAATAAGCTCTTCTTTTTTAAAACTAAATATTGTTCCTGGAGAGGAAAATTTAACTCCACCCTGAAGATGATCTAGAGCTAATTCATGACCTGACATATGTCGCTTTCTAATATTCTTTTTCCTCTCCCTTGAATCTTCAAGAAGCTTCCCATTAATATCTATTCCAATAGGTAATCCTGCAGCAGAGATACAGTCTGGGTTTTCTTCAAAGAGCTTTACCATTCTTTCTACATAGTCATTCGCTAGTAAATCATCATAAGACTGATAAAAAATATAATCTCCCTCAGCAACTTTTAAGGCATCATTACAGAGAACAAATGTTCTCAATTCAGGGTCTTCATAACTAAATATATTTTCTTCGTATCTTATAATTTTTATTCTCTTGTCTTCTGATTTAACACTTGAGATATATTTTTTTATGTCACTATCAGAGCCATTGTCTGAAATAATAATTTCTAAATTTTCATGGGTCTGGTTTTGAATTGCTTCTATAGCTTCTTTAAACAAGAATAGATTTATATACACATCTATGAGAACAGTAAACTTGGAGGTCATATGATCAGAGATAGAAAAACTAGATTAGTATGTAGTTTAGAAAATGATTTTTATTAGACTTGAATCTTTTATTCATCTGATTTAGTTTCAATAAAGTTTTCTACAGTAATTTCAATTCCTTTTTTAAGATCTATATCAGCTGACCATCCGATTGCTTTCTTCAAGTTAGCATTATCTGCAACAAAATTTCTAAACTCTATATCCAGAAGACCTTCTGGAGAAGCAACATGTTCAGTGCATACTTTTGAGTCAGTTTTCTTATTAATAATCTCTGCTACTTTAGAAATAGCTTCCTGAACGCTAAATCCTTTCCCAGAACCCAAGATAAAATGCTTCCCATTAGTCTTTTTCTTATTCTGAGGACACAACAAAAAAGCATTTACAACATCATCGATAAATATATAGTCCCTTATATAGTTTCCTGATCCATAAATAGATAAAACCTCCTCTTTCAAGCCCCTTTTGATCATTAGATTAAGAATTCCCCTGTCATCGTTGCTGCTTTTTGGGCCAGGACCATAAACATTGCATAGTCTTAGACAACAACCTTCGGCCTCTTCTTTTATGCAATAATATTTTAAGTAATTCTCAGCTATAAGCTTATGTAAATCATAAATTGTAGATGGATTGTCTTTTTCATCTTCTCCTACAGGTTGTGAGTCTTTTATTCCACATTGAGTTGATGTTCCTGCAAAAACTATAAATGGTTTTTTTTCTTCTTTTGAAACTAAATCAAGAAGAAGCTGCAAAGGAAGAACGTTGTCCATGTAGTCCTCTGCAGGATTTGATTCAGCCTTATAAAAACTCGTTTGAGAAGCTAAATGAAAAATAACATCTGTATTCTTAATGTTCTTTTCCCATAAAGATCTGTCTCTATAGGCACCGCAAGAAACAGAGATATTAGCTTTTCTGTTCTTATACTCCTTAACCAAAAACTCTTTAAGGTTGGGGTTGCTTGTTAAGCAAGTAATCTCACAATTAACTTCAGAAAGCCTATTTAATAAATTTGAGCCTATATAACCACTGGCACCGCTTATTAAAACCTTTTTTGATTCAAAAAAAGTGGAAATTTTTTCATCAATAGAACTCATTATTTTTTCACTTTTACATCTTTATTGTTTCAATTAGATGATGCCCTGTAATTCAGCTGTCTTTCTAAACTCACTACCTGAAGAAGCAACTAGCTCTTCAAAGGTTCCAGCTTCTAAAATGCGACCCTCATTCAGATAATATATTCTATTAGCTTTCTTAATAGTTGATAGTCTGTGTGCAATACAGATAATAGTTGTTTCACCGGTAAGTTTTTCAATAGAATCTTGGATTAAAAGCTCTGAATGACTATCTAAAGCACTTGTTGCTTCATCTAAAATTAATAACTGAGGTTTTTTAATTAACGCCCTAGCTAAACAAATTCTCTGGGCTTGACCTCCAGAAAGTCTTACTCCCCTTTCACCGACTAATGTATTGTATTGTTTCTTTAAATCTACAATAAACTCGTCCGCATTTGCTAGCTTACAGGCTTCTTCAATTTCTGAATCAGTCGCATCTTTTTTTGCCCATAAGAGATTCTCCTTAATCGAAGCATTAAATAAAAAAGGTTGCTGTGGAATATAGCCAGTAAGAAGCCTCCAATCATGAAGTTTTATAGAATCAAGAACATCTTCATCAACTATAATTTTTCCATTTTGAGACTTATAAAAACCCATAACTAAATCTATTAAAGTTGATTTCCCTGACCCAGAAGGTCCAACTACAGCAACCATTGACCCTTTAGGAACTTCCAAATTTATGTCTGATAGAACTTGTTCGCCATCATAAGCAAAGCTTAAGTTCTCTACAAATATACCTCTTTTAAAGAAATCTATGTTCTTTCCATCGAGACTTTCTTGAGAATTCTCAGACTCTATTTTCAAAACATTGATTTGCTCAAAAGAAGGTAAGCTTGCAAAGATATTATTTCTTTGAGTAATGAAGCTTTGGCTTTCTACTGATAATCTGTTAATTGAATAAAGAAAAGCTATAAGTTCAGCAATTCCCATATTTAAATAATTCAAACCTATAACAACTGATATAACAACCAAGAATACAGCTACAGGTTCTGCTAATTGAGAAAAAAGAACCCGAACCATAGTAAACTGAACCGAGGTCTTGGCAACAGTATTAACTGAAGGTTGGACTTCTCTTAAAGTGTCTCTTTTTTTTGAAAATCCAGTTATGAGTTTTAATGCATTTAGTGTGTCGTACATTCTTCCCTGAAAATTATTTGAAGCTTCCGTGTGCCTTTTTCTTACGTTGTAAACATATTTATTTAAGAGAACAGAAGGAGAAAAGAGAATGATTGTCAAAAGGAGTACCACCAAAGACAACTCCCATGACAGAAATAGCAACAAAAAGAAATAAAAGAGAATTGAGACACTAGAAGCAATCATCTGGGCAAAAGATTCAAAACCTATTGATGCTTTTTCAGTTTCTTTTACCAATGTATTTGCTAGCGTGCCATACTCCTTTGTTCCAAAGAATGACCAAGAAGTATTCAAAAAGGATTCATACAAACTAAAAATCATTTGCTTCATAATGCTGAAGATTGTTTTAGTAGTTACATACTTCTGTAAAGCTAGAACTGAGCTCCTAAAAAGAACTAAGCCAAGATAAAGAATACCTAATGAGAAAATATTAACTGGAATATTGTATTGGTATAGGGCATTCACTATGGCCTGGGTTATTTCATTATGTTCTTGTTGATCCTGATTGATTATAAAATCAACTATGGGCATAAGACCCAAGACAGAAGTAGCTTGCACTATCCCTGTCATTATCATAAGTCCAATAATTAGAGCTAGACTTTTATATCTATCCTTTAATATATCTTTAATTAAGCTATTACTTTTAATTAGGATATTCATTAACCTTTATCAAATGACTCAGATAAAAAAGAAGGGTTGTGTTCTAGATAAGTTTGACTTATCAGGGCCTTTGGGTGGAAAAATCCATGCATTTTCTCTTTTTCTGGCCAAGCGGAAATTATTTTAATGAATTTTTCTTGATTTAACTCTTCTTGTTTTGATATTTCCCATTCTCCTGAAAGTCTTTTATGCATTTCTATTACTATTTCTTTAATCAAATCAGGTGACAGATTGGTTATATTGATACCTAAGTCTTTATATCTTCGTCCATCAGAAAAATTATTTACTAATGTTTCTTTTAAACTTAAAGAATTCTCTTTGCTTCCTATCCAATGAAGATCTTTAGGAGCCCAAATACAATGGTCATGAGATCTAAAATCTGCATTTGTCATTGCATTCACGTAAACTACTGGGCGTCTGAAAGCCTGAGGTACTGCATCAAGACCTGTAGAAGTAGAAATACTAAAATGGGAGTTAGCTGGTAGCCAAACATCTAACAAATCACTTCTTTCATTTGTATTAGCATAGTCGATTACTCTAGGGTGGTCATAATCTAATTTCTCTTTTACTTGTTTGCCCATTCTAAATATCCAATAGCCTAGATCTTTTAGAGCTTCAATACTATCAATGTAAGAGTTAATATTAGAGTTTCTATAATCATGATAGGACCAGTCTTCATTTGGGTAATGGGTCTTTAAGTATTCAGCATCTCTAATTATTAAACAAATAAATTTATCATTTCTTTTTACTCCCAAATTCTTTAAAAAAGTTTTTGCTTCTTCTTCTTCCTCACTGCTAAAAGGGAGGTAAGCTTCTTTGAGATCTTTTGTTTTAAAGTACAAGCCTCTTATATCTCTAGCTTGATTCCATCTATTCTCATAAGGAGCCAAATTCAAAGAAGGGAAAATGCTATTAGCAATAATAAGGTATCGTACCCACCACCTTACAAAGAATACTCTTTTTACCATTTTTTCTATTTGTGAGTTGCACGAGGGAGAAATAAACCAACATAGATCTTTGTATTCTTCTTTATAAACCTTTTCGCAAAGAGATATTCCTGCATCTCCAACAAAATGTCCTATTCTTTCAGACATAAACTCCCTTAAGCGTATTTTATATATGGGCTTGATTAACCTTATTATTATTAAAAGAGGAATGAACAGAATAGCTATGGATTTATGAGCCAGAGCCTTAAAACGAAGATTTAATCTAGTTAATATCATTTGAAGTTCTTAAACTGCAATGTTCAGGGGGAGTTATAGAATCCTTAAATTTATCTTTGAAATTTATGGGTGAAACTAACCTTGTATCTATACCTAATTGTCTACAAAAATCGTAAGCAAACTCTTCATAACTAATTTCCTTCTCAGCTGAAAGCTGTCTTATGCCATAAGCTTTATTTGTGATTATCTTTTCTATGCTTTGCAGAACCTGTTTTAAAGAAATTGGTGCTAAGTTTAAGTCTTTAAAAGGAAATATCTCCTGGCCGCTTTCTAATTTTTCTTTCCAATCTTTTAAAATAGAAAGGTTGTTATGAATTACTTTGGTTAACCTAAATACTGTTGTCTTAGGGAAATTAAGAATAAATTCTTCAAGTTCTACATTCTGTTTGCCATACTCGTTTATAGGATTTGTAGGTTCATGGGCTTCCACTAACTTTTTTGAACCATCAAAGACCTGATTTGATGAAAGCATTATGATATGAGTCTTTTTATCAATTAACTCATTAACCAATTCTTTTCTTCCTTCTACATTAACTTTTTTAGATAAAACTGGATCCTCCTCACATTTATCTATACTCGTTATAGCTGCACATAAAACTCCTACATTGAATTTATATTCTTTTATATCTTTCCAGTCCTTTGAACCGAGATCAATAAGAGGTCTATTTGGGCTAACAAGATTAGATTTTCTTGTGCTGGATTGAAATGAAATTCCTTTTTCTTTCCAAGAATATGATAAAGCTCTTCCTATAGTGCTATCACCACCAATTATTATTCTCATTTCTTTATTTGGATTAGATTCAGGTTCTCATTAAGCATAAATCTAAAAAGAAATCATTAATCTTCCAGATTTAGAGCCGGACCTTAGATCATCAATAGCTTGGTTTATTTGATCTAAAGAATAGGTTGCTCCAATTAATTTATCTAAGTCCAACATACTTTGGTCAATTAATTTAACGATCTTAGGAATATCAGCGGAAGGATTACATTGTCCTCCTGAAGAACCAATTAACTCTTGATCGAAGTGTAGAGGATAAGTCCATATATCTAATGAATTATGTTTATCCATTACCCCAACCATAATTGTCTTCCCGCCGTTTGGTGATGTTACTTGATAAGCCTGTTTCAGTATTTTAGGTAAACCAGTATTATCTATACAGATATCATATTTATTTCCGTCATTAGCTCCCAAAAGCAAGTCAATAAATTGCTCGTCAGCAGAATTTAAAATATGGCTAGCACCCAGTTCTTTAGCTTGATTTAATTTTTCTGAATAAATATCTATTGCTACTATAGGGTAGCAGCCTGATAGTTTAGCAAACTGAATTAAACTAAGTCCTACACCACCACATCCAAAAATAGCAACTGAATCACCTAATGTTGCTTTTGCATCATTAACTAAAGTTCCCATAGCTGTTGTAACTGCACATCCAAGGAGAGCAGCATGATCTTTGTCTACATATTCAGGGATAAGAGTTATTCGATCTTCTGAAACTACTGCATACTCATTAAATGTTGTTACCCACCCAGCATTTATCTGACCCAGAGATTTACTTTCATAAGACGGTGTGGAGGAATTGATTCCATGTGACTTCCTCCAATGCAATACTACCTTATCGCCATCTTTAACTTTAGTTACTCCTTGTCCACATTCCACAACTTCTCCATGACCTTCATGACCTAATAGATGAGGAAGAAAGTTATCCTTACCTTTTACGGCATCAATTTCATTTATTTGCGCACCACAAACTCCACTTGAATCTAGTTTTACTAAAACTTGTCCAACCTCTAAAGGATTAATTTCAATCTCTTCCAA
>CAZMZZ010000029.1:0-18838 GCA_964571215.1 uncultured Gammaproteobacteria bacterium | reverse complement strand
TTTTGATTTCTATATTCTGTTACCGACTCACTGAATTTTAATTTGCCTGCACGTTTACTTTCCTTTTCCCAAGTATTTCCCGGTTTAGAAGTTGCAGTTAGAACATCTCCTGCTTTAAGGGGTAAATGATATTCGAAACGTTGTTCAGCATGGAGTCCAGCAGCTGCTCCACCTCCACCCCCACCTCCACTTGAAGGTTTTAATCCAGTTGGCTCTTTTCCTGATCCAAACCAACCTTCACCTCCAGTTTTTGGTCTTAAAAAATAGTCTGGGTCAAATTGAGCGCTTGATTGCGCAAAGGTTGGAGGGGCAATTATCCCTTCACAACCTGAATCTGATTTGTAATCTTGGTCGTAATAAATAGGGTTATCATCCCCTATAGACCTAGCAAACATCATGATATGACTTGCTTCAATTAAAAATTTATCTATTGCCATTGTTTTCTCCTTTTTTTCTTTTATCAACTAGATAATTTTAAGCTTAAACTAAAAAATGATTCTAAGTTTAAAGAAAATTCTCCTCTATAAGTTTCCAAGCATTTTCTGCTAAGGGTCTTACCCTTGCTTCCACGTCTTTAGCATGTTTGCTTGCCGCCGTACCATCCCTAACTCTACCCAAGATCCCTTGTAGAATTCCTGCAGATTTAAATAGGTTATAAGCCATGTAAAGATCCCATTCATCTTTGAGATCATATCCTGTCTTGTCACAATATAAATTTAAATATTCTTTTTCAGTGGGTATACCTGTTTTTTTACAGTAATCTTGGTCTGATAGATTTGGGTTCATTCTATACTGCATACAGTGATAGCTAAAATCTGCACAAGGATCTCCTAAGGTGGACAATTCCCAGTCTAATATTGCTATTACTTCTGGCTTTTCATTGTGCATCATAAGATTTGATAAACTGAAATCTCCGTGCACAATTCTTAAAGGTTTATCAGAAGGGAGATTATTGGGAAGCCATTCTATTAATTTGTTCATCTCCTCAATTTCTTCAGTTTCAGAATCAATATATTGTTTGCTCCATATAGAAATCTGTCTTCCTACGTAGTTACCTGGTCTTCCAAAACCTTCAAGCCCCACTTTAATAGGATCTACTGAATGAAGTTTTGCTAATGTCTCATTCATAGATAAGTAAACTCCTAAGGCTTCTTCAGCAGATGAATTGGCCATTGAGGGATCCCAAAAAACCCTACCATCTTTAAACTCCATTAAATAAAAAGATGTTCCTATTACTTCATTGTCTTCACATAATACAAATGTCTTTGGCACAGGAACTTCAGTATTTGTTAATGCTGTGATTACTCTATATTCTCTCTCCACGGCATGAGCAGACTTTAGTAATCTTCCTGGAGGCTTCTTTCTTAGAACATAAGACCTGGTATTTGATTTAATGAGATAGGTTGGATTAGATTGACCCCCTTTAAATTCTTCAATAGATAGTGGGCCATGAAAATCATCTATATTTTCTTCTAAGAATTTAGTAAGAGCATCTTCATCGAAACGATGCTTTTCTATAATTTCCATAGTTCCTGTATTCTGGTTCTCTTTAAAATCCATATCTTTATTTATTATTTGTTAAGAAAGATAGTTAAAAGGTTAATGAAAGTAAATTAGTTTTTTCTTGTATGAACATATTTATTTTTTAGATCTTCCCCCATCTACTTTTATAACTTGCCCAGTAATATATGTTGATCTATACAACATGTATGCAGTTGCTGAGATATCTTCAGGTTTACCAACTCTGCCCAAAAAGGTCTTATTAATTATTTCTAATTTTTCTTTCTCATCCATATCTTCAGTCTCAGGCCACAAGATAATACCTGGTGCTATAGCATTTACTCGAATATTAGGAGCTAGCTCTTTAGCTAAAGACTTTGTTAAAGATTCTAGAGCTGACTTAGCAGCTGCATAAAGGCTAAATTTAGAAATCCCAGAATTTACTTGTGAATCAGAAATGTTAATTACACAGCCCTTAGAGGTTTCTAGCATTGGTAAAAATGCTTTTATTAAGAATAAGGGGACGGTTGTGTTGGTATCAAGAAGGTTAAACCATTGTTCTTTTGTAGCTGTCTTAATAGGTGTAGAAAAGAATCCTGAAGCATTATTAATTAATACATCTAATGTTTCCGTTCTTTCTAAAATTTTTTGTGTGGCATGGTCTATTGAGTTCTGATCTGAAAAATCAGCTTGTATAGTAATACAAGAATCTTTTCTTTTAGATAAAAAGTATTTTTTAAGACTTTCAGCTTCTTCTAAAGAATTATTAAAATGGAGAATTATCTTAAAACCCTTTTCATGAAAATATTTAGCTATATTAGCCCCTATACGTCTACTTCCTCCTGTTACAAAAATAACTTTATCTTTAGTCATTTTTATTCAACTGATCTTCTATTATTTGTAAACGCTGACGCCGCAGATCTATGCTAATTTCTTTACCCTTCAGTTCTTTAGAAGAAACTTTTACAGCTATTAACCTTTTATTAACAGAGTCCCAAGGAAAAGTGCCCTTACCAACAGATAGAAATACTCCACTTGCTTTTAGAATTTTTAAAATTTTAGTAAAACGTTTATTTCTTCTTATTCCATCAACCTTTTCAATAATTGCCAAGATTTCATTACTCGTAACTTCATTTTGGTGACTTAAGCAAAATGTTTCTAACTCCCCCAAAACTCTACTCAATTCGCGTATTTTTTTTGGAACACCAAAAATTTTATTCATAGATTCTAAGCTATGCCCAGCATTCAATACCAGAGAAGCCCACCTCAATTGAGGGTCATTAATTTTTAAACACACTTTCTTAAAAAGCTTGAGGTCAATATTTTTAATACCATCAGATGATAAGAAACTTTCTGATTCAATCAATGTTTCAAAGTAAATCTCAGGACTTTTTTCTTTAAGTGATTTATAAGTTTCTTGCCAAATTCTTTCTTTTGGAAGTGTGTCAAGTTCGCCTGAAAGAGATAATTTCTTCATGTCTGTCAAAGTATCTTTATGAATAAGAAAATCCAAATGCTTTAATTTAGCTGCAAATCTAGCTACTCTAAGGACCCTAAGGGGGTCTTCTTCAAAAGCACTTGATACTTTTCTCAATACTTTGTTTTGTATATCTTTTTGACCCCCAAAGGGATCAATAACAGTTCCGTCAACAGATTGAGCAATAGCATTAATAGTCAAATCTCTTCTTTTCAAATCATCTTCTAAAGTTACATCAGTTTCACTATTAACTGAAAAGCCTTTGTGACCTAATCCAGACTTCTTTTCTTTTCTTGCTAAAGCGTATTCTTCTTTACTATCTGGATGAAGGAATACAGGAAAATCTGATCCTACTGGTTTATAACCCAACTCAATCATTTCTTGAGGATTAGAGCCAACTACAACCCAGTCTTTTTCTTTGACCTCAATACCTAATAAAGTATCTCTTACTGCTCCGCCTACAAGATAAATTTCCATAACTTTTAATTTAAGCGATCATAACTAAACAATCTCTTATCTTCTAATCTAAACGCAGATAGTTTATGTCCCCAAACACAACCTGTATCCATGGCTATAATGTTAGCTATTCCTGTTATTCCTCCTAAAGCAGCCCAATGACCAAAAATAATGTGAATATTAGAGATTTTAAGAGGGTGGAGGAACCACGGTTTAAGAATTCCTTTGTTTTTTTCTTTTATTCCTTTTATTTTTCCCATGACAAAATCTAGTTCCCCATCCAATTTACAGAATCTCATTCTAGTAAAATAATTCGTATTAAGCCTTAACTCTTGTTCCTTAGGCATATTGGGGTAAGGTTTATTTGGAGAGTCTCCGTATAGATTTATTAGATATTCTTT
The DNA here is from genome assembly GCA_964571215.1 of uncultured Gammaproteobacteria bacterium. GTDB lineage: Bacteria > Pseudomonadota > Gammaproteobacteria > Magnimaribacterales > Magnimaribacteraceae > CAJWPI01. The sequence continues at coordinate 15,004 of CAZMZZ010000029.1, read as the reverse complement.
ATATTTCTTATCATTATTCATCACATTGTTAATTTCTATAGAGTTTTTTTCTAATTCTTCTTCTGTCCAGTGAGGGGGAACTCCTGCATGAGTCATTATGAATTTCTTTACCCCGTTATTTGTATTTATATTTTCTTGATAACAAAGGCTTAAACTTCTCAACCAATCAACATAAGATGACAATTTTGGAGATTTTAGGACTGCTTCTAAGGTATCCTCCTTACTGGAGGTTCTTATGCCCTCTGTGATAGAAAGTAAATGAAGATCATGGTTACCCAGAACAACGTTACATGAACCTTTAATAGAGTAAATAAATTCAAGAACCTCCAGAGAATTCGGACCCCTATTTACAAGGTCTCCAACCAACCAAAGTTTATCTTGCTTTGGATCAAAATTAATTAAACCTAACAACCCTAAGAGTTCTTTGAAGCAGCCCTGTATATCACCAATAGCATAATTAGACATTTTTTTTGATTAAATAATCTACCATTTTTAAAAAATCACTTACACCCAAAGATTCTGGTCTATCATCAGGATTGATATTCATATCTATAAGTTGATTGATTGTTAGTATAGTTTTGCATGATGAAGATATTTTTTTTCTTCTTTTAGAAAAAAGTAGAGCTGTAAGCTCTTGAAGCTTTAGGCATTCTTCAGAGTTTATATTTCTGCCCTTTATTGGAATGAATCTAATTAGAAGGCTTTCAACACTTGGCTTAGGGCTAAAGCTTTCAGGGAATATTTTTAGTAAAGAAATACCTTTCAGCATATACTGGCATAAAATACTTATTCTTCCATAAGATTTATTACCAGGTTTTGCAAGTAATCTTTCTCCAAATTCTCTTTGAAACATATAGTGGAAATCTTGTATAAGATTTATGTGTTTTAAAGACCATAGAATTATTTGAGACGATAAATTGTAGGGTAGATTTCCAACTACTCTGTACTTATTCTTTTTTGGAAAACCATTGAAATTAAATTTAAGTATATCCAATTGATGAACGGATAGATTGTTATGTAATTTACTTATTTTTATTAGACCTGGAATTAAGTCTTTATCAATTTCAACTGCATCTAGAGAAAGAGATAGCTGTGATAAGCTTTCAGTTATTGCCCCTTTTCCAGGACCTATTTCTAAAAAAAGCTGGTAGTCTTTTGGGTCAATATAGTCTAATACCTTTTCTATGACTAAAGAGTCTACAAGGAAGTTTTGTCCCAACTCTTTTTTGGCTTTAGTCACATTAATAATACTTTGATATTTGATTTGCCATTTCAGTCGCTGCTAAAAGGCTGCTTTCATCTACTTCAGACTTTCCTGCTATTTCGTATGCTGTTCCATGATCTACTGAGGTTCTTATAAAGGGCAATCCAAGAGTTATATTTACGGCAAAACCAAAGCCTTGAGTCTTCAACACCGGTAGACCTTGATCATGATACATTGCCAATACAGCATCTACTCCTTCAAGATTTTGAGTTAGAAATGCTGTATCAGCTGACACAGGACCAGTTATCTTTAATCCCTTTTTATTGAGATCTTGGATTACTGGTAGAATAATCTCCTTGTCTTCTTTCCCTATAAAACCGCCCTCACCAGCATGAGGGTTCAGCCCTAAAACCTTGATGTGAGGGTTTTTTATTAGCCATTTTTCTTTTAAAGATAAATTAAGAATCTGGATACTTTCTTTCAGGTGGTCGTAAGTAATGAAATCCGCTACTTCTTTAATTGGTATATGTCTTGAGGCTAGTGCTACTTTTAAATCTTTTGATGCAAGCATCATCAATACTTTAGAAGTATTAGATAATTCTGCTAGGACTTCTGTATGTCCTTTAAATGGAATTCCAGATGAATTAATAAGCTCCTTATTTATTGGAGCAGTAATAAGAGCATTAAATTCTCTATCCATCATTCTTAGTATAGAAAATTCAAGCATGTCCAATATGTAAGGAGCCGATATTGGGTCTGGATTACCTGCTTTTACAGAGCGTTTCAAATAGAAAGGTGACATCCAAAAAAACTCTTTAGATAATAAATTTTCCTCTTGTCCCTGGTATTCCTTTATCTTTATTGGGAATCCATGCTTTTTAGCCCTTTCTTCAAATAAGTTGGGGTCCCCAAGTATTATGGGCGTGTAAGAAAATTTCTTATTTAAACCAAAAGCTTTTATGCAAATATCAGGGCCTACTCCGGCGGGATCTCCTGACGAGATAACCAGCTTTGTCATGAATTTAACTTTATATCTACATAGGCCTCTGCTCTCATTTCGACGAGAGTTCTTTGAAGTTCTTGTTCAAATTTTCTAGTAAAGATTATTTGGTATGCTCTATTTTTTCTTACTTCTTGACTTACATCTTCATTTCTTCTGCCCATCACTTCAAGGATATGCCACCCATAACTTGATTGGAAGGGCATAGATACCTCATTTACCCCCGTTTCATTCATGACCTTTTTAAAAGCGGGGTCGTAAGTTGAAGGATCGTTCCAACCTAATTCACCACCCTGCATCTTAGAACCAGGATCTTCAGAATATTGCCTAGCTAATTCTTTAAAGCTCTCTCCCTTAAGCAGTCTTTGGTGCAGATCTTTTATCAATGCTTCTGTCTGTGACTCTGTCCTTATTTCTGTAGACTGAACTAAAATATGTCTTGCATTTGTTTGATCTTCAAATTTTACAGTGTTTCCTCTTTTTTCAGCTAAGAGCAGTATGTGGCATCCGGCTCCACTCATAATTACATTAGAGATCTCTCCAACTTTTAATTTTTTGATTTCTTCTGCGAATAAAGAAGGAAGTTCTGAAGCTTTTTTCCAACCAAGACCACCCCCTTCTAGTGCATTCTGCCCCGAGGAATAGGTTGCAGCTAATTTGGGAAAAGCTTCTCCTTGATTAAATCTTTCGATAACTAATTCGGCCTTATTTTGAGCCTCTTCAATTATCTCTTTAGAGGAGCCTGATTTTATAGGAATTAATATTTGTTGAACATTATATTCTTCTGCAAGCCTATTTTTTCCTTCCTCTGAATTTAAGAAGTTCTTTATTTCTTGTTCTGATACATCAATCTTTGGGCCCACTTTTCCTCTTTGCACTCTTTGCATAATCATTTCTTTTCTTAGATTATCTCTAAGTTCTTTGTATGAGACTTGCTCCATCTCTAAGCTCTTTTTAAACTCTTCTAGAGATAAGGAATTATCTGAAGCCATAATAGACAGAGTATTGTTTAGTTCTGCATCACTAATTTTAACTCCAGCTTTTTCTCCAATTTGAAGTTGTATCTCTTCTATAATTAATCTTTCCAAAACTTGTTCTTCTAGTATCTTCTTAGGAGGTAATTCTGTGCCACTCTCTCTTATTTTCCCTATAACCTGTTTCAATCTCTGATTTAATTCTGTCTCCATAATCACCCCAGAGTCTACTACTGCTATGACTCTATCAATAAGCTCAATTTTTGCTCCCAACTCAATTGGAGAAAAAATAGAAAAGAAGACAAACAAAGAAAAGAGAAACTTCTTAATGAGATTAATTTTGTATATTTTCATTTTTAGTGGTTATTGTCTTAGTTGTCGCATAAAGATGCAATTACTCTAATGCAGTAGAAGAAATAATTCTTGAAACTTTTTTGCCAAGCCTTCCAAGTCCTTTTAACTCAATAAAAAAATAAACATTATCCCTTAGTCTAACTGGATCATATCCTTCAGATAAAGCTGAGAAAGCTGATTTATACTTATTTTGCCAAGAAAAATAATCTTCATCTAGCCATTTTCTTTTCATAACACCTACCTTTAAGCAACAATTTGAATACTGGAAACCAAAGAGAATATCTAACGATTTAGAAGTTTCTCTATCATTTAGCCATCTTCCGTAAATTGACCAAGAGCTGTTCAGTGGAATTTGACTTACCAATTCAAATTGTTTTGTTGGTTTATCAATATCTGACCAAGGCAGGAAGGATGGATTTACATCTTTTCTTCTATATATAGATCTTAATTCTAATCGTGTATTTTTATCATTTTCAAAAACATATCCAAATGAACTTGAATTTACTTTTTTTGCTGAGTGGTCCCATTCTATTAGTCCATTGGACCAAGAATTTTTACCCATGTAATACCTAAATTCTCCTATTAATGGAGAGCTACTTACTTTTTCTGAATCAAAAAGACTTTCAATTTTTTTTAAATAAAAGGCTTTGCCCAAGTAAAAGGTGAAGTTAGAAAAATTTGAACTAGACCCCAAAGAAGAGAATTCAATACCAGCAATTAGTTTATTAATGTCAGGATTTCTTTCAATGCCACTATAGCTACTTCTTCTGTATAAATTATTAAAACTAGCAGTCTGAATTCTAGATTCAATTAAAGGAAAGTTTAAATCACCTTTTTCTTTTACATATATGTATTTGAGGATCGGTGTAAGGTATGAGAACCTATTATTTGCTTCTTTTTCTAAGAAGACTTTATATGTAGTCTCTATCCAGGGAGAATAACTATTTTCACTTTTTATGTTATTTTTATAATGAAGTATATCTGAACCAAGTGAGAGTTTGAGCTCAGAACTAGGATATTTAATTAAGTAACTTAACTCAGGGCCAAAATGGGTTCTTTCTACTTCGCTAAATTGCTCTTTTATAAAATCTTGTTGATCTTTTTTGAATTTTGAGTAACTAGACTTTACTGAAGCTACGAAATTTTTCTTTCTAAAATTATAAGAAAAAAGCACTTTGGGCATTGATCTATACTCATCTTCTATAAAGGGGTTTAAGATTTGGTAATTATTCAATGTTAGCTGCAAGAGGAAAGGGTCAGACTTCCATCCTATACTGGCTTTCCTGGGAAGATAGCTTGTTTTACTTTCTCCAAATTGACCTCCTCCTATATCCCTGAAAAAGTATTCATCACTTGTTGATTTGATATCTAATTTAGTGAGCAATTTATCTTCGGCGTTACCGTTATGCATCCATGAAGCTTTCCATCTATTAGTCTTTTCTTTTACATCTTTTTTATATTCTTTATCTCCTGAAATAAAAGCCAGCTTTACTTCTCCCAGGGAACTCTCAGTTAAGTATCTAAACTCTGAAGAACCACCAAACCCCCTGTCAGCAATGAATCTTGGAGATATTTCTAAGTCATAGTTTGGGGCTAAGTTTATATAGTAAGGTAATGAGATATCTAAACCATCACCCCCTTGTTTAAGGCTAGGGGAAAGGAAACCAGTTTGTCTTTCATTTCCATATGCTGTTCGAATATAAGGAAAATAAAAAACTGGTAATTTTCCTATCCTAAACCTTATACCCCTGATTATTGCATTATTTTTTTCTTGTAAAAGTTCAATTTGTTTTGTTTCTATTTGCCAAGCAGGATCTTCTTCGGAACAATTATTTAAGCTAGTGTTCAATAACACAACGTCTCCAGATGTTTTTATGTAGAGCTCTTCAGCATTTCCATAAGACTGGTCTTTAAAGTTCAATTCACCTTTTCTCATTTTAAAAGAACTTTCTTTGAGGTTAGCTAATATATAGGAAGTATCAATAAGTAGATTTGAAGATATAACCTCAGTATTATCAAAAAGCTCTATCGTTCCTTTGTCTTGATTATATAAGGCTCTATCAGTCTTAAATTGCACCAGATTAGTAACTATCAGCACTCCACCTTCGAGTATCAAATTACCCTCTTTGTCATTTGAAATATTTTTTGCATCTATTGTTTGTATGACCATTCGGTCGTCTAATCCCGGGATGGCAAGACATGACGTTGATATTCCTAATAAAAATATACTAAAAAATAACTTTTTAAGATTTTTTATAATAATTGACATTCCTTTTGTTAGATTAATATTTATCTACTTGGTTCAAGAGTGCAAACTTTTCTAGATAATAAGTCAACGTTTTAGTAGATTAAATATGGCAAATAGTTAGGTTTGAGTTAAATACTGAATGTCTGAAATAAAAAAGAAGCTTTTTGATTGGTGTAATGGGAGTTTAGAGGAATCAAAACAACCAATTGCACAAAGTATAGAGCCCTTAAGAGAGGAGGCTAGCTTTAGAAGATACTTCAGACTTAATAGAAAAGAAGATTCCATAATAGGAGTCTATTCTCCTCCAGAAATGGAATCTAATAAAGAATTCATATTTTTTTCTAAATATTTTAAAGAGAGAAATATTAATGTACCAGAGATACTTCATGCTGATGTCCAGCAAGGGTTTATGCTGTTAGAGGATTTTGGAGATGATCTTTATCAATTTAAGTTAAATAACTCTAATAAAAATGAACTCTATAAAATAGCTATAAAAGAATTGATTAAAATTCATTCTTGTATAGATACTAGTAATATTCAAAGAATTACTAAAAAAGAGTGCACTTTACAGATGAAACTTTTTGAGGAGTGGTTCTTAAAGCGTTTATTGGGATTTAATGTTAACAGTGAAATTAAATCTCTATTGAGGAAGGTTTATGACCTTATTGAAATAATCTTTTTTAATCAACCCCAGGTTCTTTGTCATTTTGATTTTGAAAGTAGAAATTTAATTTTATTGTCTAATGGGGAGGTAGGAATTTTAGATTATCAGGACGCCATCTTAGGACCCATCTTTTTAGATCCAGTGTCTTTATTAAAGGACTTAAATTTTAAGTCTACTCGGAAAGAAATTATAAGTTTTTTAAAGATTTACACTTCAAAAGCCCATGGAAAAGGTCTTTTAACAAAAATGAAGGAAGATAATTATTTAAAATATTTTGATTTTACTGGCTTACAAAGGCAACTGAGAATTATGGGAACGCTTGCTAGACTCCATTTGAGGGATAAAAAGTCTTATAGATTGCCTGACTTAATAAAAACATTAGATTTTTTATTAGAAACATCTTCCCATTACGAAGAACTAAAAAACTTTAATATCTTTCTAAAAGATATAGTTTCTCCAGGTTTAACCAAAGTATTAAAAGAAAATATATGAAAGCCTTTCTACTTGCAGCAGGAAAAGGAAAGAGATTGCTTCCTTTTACAGAAGAATTTCCTAAACCGCTTTATAAAATCTTGGGTAAACCTCTAATACAATGGAATATTGAGAAACTAAGAGACGCAGGTTTTTCACAAATTGTGATTAATGTTCATCATTTAGCTGACAAGCTTGTTAATGAAATAGGGGATGGGTCAAAATTTGATGTAGAGATTTCTTATTCATTTGAAAGGGAATTATTAGGCACCGGAGGGGGTGTAGGTAATGCCTTGGATTTAATGGGGGGTGATCCTTTTATCTTGTTAAGTGGAGATTTGTGGACTGATTATAATTTCCAAAGTCTTGAACTTGTTCCTAATTCTCTTGCTCATATGGTATTGGTTTCTAATTTAAGAAAAAATGAAGGAGATGTTTTTTTAAATCAAGGCAGATTAAACATTAAAGGAAAAGGACAAAAATACACTTTCTCTGGAATTGCTGTTCTTGACCCTAAGTTGTTTACGAAAATAAAGGACAAAAATTATCAATTGTGGGAATCAGTTTTATTGCCTGCATGCGAAGAGAACCTCGTAACTGGAGAACTTTATTCAGGAGATTTATTTAATATTAATTCTTTAGAAGAAGCAGAAAGATTAGACGCTTTCTTGACTCGGGAGTAAACTGCACGCCCCTTAGGACAAATAAATGGCAAAGAAAGAGAACATAATAGCTCCATCCATACTGTCCGCAGACTTTGCTAAATTAGGCGAGGAAGTTAAGACCGTTTTAGAATCTGGAGCCGATTGGGTTCATTTTGATGTGATGGACAATCATTATGTTCCAAATCTAACTATTGGTCCTATGGTATGTTCTGCTCTAAGAGATTACGGAATAACCGCTCCTATAGATATTCATTTAATGGTCCAACCAGTAGATAGATTAATTGAAGACTTTGTGAAAGCTGGTGCAACTTATATAACTTTCCATCCTGAGGCATCGCAACATATTGACAGATCTTTACAAATGATTAAATCAAGTGGATGTAAGTCTGGTTTAGCTTTAAATCCAGCTTCTCCAATTAATCTAATAGAAGATTGTTTAGATAAATTAGATATGATTCTTCTAATGTCGGTTAATCCTGGATTCGGTGGCCAAAAGTTTATTCCTTCGGTTTTAAATAAACTCAAAAAGCTAAGAAAAATAATTGATCATAATGACCTTGATATTAGATTAGAAATTGATGGTGGTGTAAAACTGGACAATATTTCTGCAATATCTGAAGCAGGAGCTGATACTTTTGTTGCTGGATCTGCAATATTTTCTGAAAAAGATTACCGAAAGGTCATTTCAGATATGCGCAATTCTCTAAAATAACTCTTACCTGTGGAAAAAATAAAGAAAATACCTATTTCTAGAGAGGTCCATGCTGATATGGAGACTCCTTTAAGTGTTTATAGAAAATTAGCTGACTCACCCTATAGTTATTTATTTGAATCAGTGGAAGGGGGGGATAAATGGGCTAGGTATTCGTTGATTGGATTACCCTCAAGAAAAATTATTAAAGTTACTAAGAATGAAGTTCAAATCCTCGAAGATGAGAAAATAGTTGAAACATTTGAGACTGAAAATCCACTAGATTATCTTAAACTACTTCATTCAAGCTTTTCTTTAAAAGAAATTCCAGGACTACCGAAGTTTAGTGGTGGACTTGTTGGGTATTTTTCATACGACTGCGTAAGATTAATTGAAAAGACGTTAGAGAATTCAGAGCCACCAGACTTATTAGGGACACCAGATGTACTACTTATGATTTCTGAAGAAGTGGCTGTTTTCGATAATTTAAAGAACAGATTACATTTGATTGTCATGGTGGAAGATGAAGCAAAAGAAACTATTGAAGAAGCTGAATCTAAACTTGATCAACTAGAAGAGAAACTGAAAAATAATTATAGATTTGAAGAGTTTTCTAAACCAGATGATTCTGTTGAAGAATCTGATTTTGTTTCAAGCTTCGGGGAAGATGAATTTAAATCAGCAGTAAATAAAGTTAAGGAATACATAAAAAGAGGTGATGTTATGCAAGTTGTTTGCTCTCAGAGAATGTCTATTCCTTTTAACTCAGATCCTGTTGCCTTGTACAGGGCCATTAGATATTTAAACCCTTCCCCCTATATGTATTACTTAAATTTAAAGGACTTCCATATAGTTGGATCTTCTCCAGAAATTCTAGCTAGACTTGAAGATGGAGATGTAACTGTTAGACCAATTGCGGGAACTAGGAGAAGAGGTGTAAATGAAGAAGATGACATAGCCATGGAAAAGGATATGGTTAATGACCCGAAGGAGATATCAGAGCATCTAATGCTTATAGATCTTGGGCGCAATGATGTAGGAAGGATAGCTGAACCAGGAACAGTAAAAGTGACTGAGAAATTTGGAATAGAGAAATATAGTCATGTAATGCACATGGTTTCAAATGTTAATGCAAAGATTAAAAAAGACCTTGCAGCAATGGATGTATTTAAAGCTACTTTTCCAGCAGGCACTGTTTCAGGGGCCCCCAAAGTAAGAGCAATGGAGATCATAGATGAATTTGAACCAGTTAAAAGGGGTATATATGGAGGAGCTGTAGGTTACTTGTCTTGGCAAGGAAATATGGACATGGCAATAGCAATAAGGACTGCAGTTATAAAGGATGATGTTCTATACATTCAAGCTGGTGGTGGATGGGTTGTTGACTCAATTCCTGAATTAGAATGGAAAGAAGTTTTAAATAAAGGCAGGGTAATATTTAAAGCAGCAGAAATGGTTCAAGAAAAATTAAAAGGATAGGTTATGCTTTTAATGATAGATAACTATGACTCTTTCACCTATAACTTAGTTCAGTATTTCTATCAACTAGGACAAAAAGTTGAAGTCCATCGTAATGACGAAATTTCTATTCAAGATATAGAAAAGAAACATCCTGACTATATTGTTATCTCTCCAGGGCCCTGCACCCCTAAAGAAGCAGGAATTTCTGTAGAATTAATACAAAAATTTAAAGACAAACTACCTATTTTAGGAGTATGTTTAGGTCATCAGTGTATAGGAGCAGCTTTTGGAGCAAGAATAATTAGAGCAGAAAACATTATGCACGGTAAACTTTCAAAAGTATTTCATGATGGATCAGGATTATTCAGTGGACTCAATAATCCATTTCAGGCGACTCGTTATCACTCATTGATAATTCAAAAAGAAAGTCTATCTAAAAATTTTCAGGTTAATGCTTGGACAGAAAATGAAACAATAATGGCTATACAGCATAAGGAACTTCCTTTGTTAGGTGTGCAGTTCCATCCTGAATCAATAGCAACAGAAAAAGGGATAGAGATGTTAAAAAATTTTTTAAATATCTGATTAAAGAGTGGAAGTCAAAGAAAGTATAAATAAAATAAATAAAGGCCAAGATCTTTCTAAGAAAGAAATTTCTTCAGTTATGAACCAAATATTAACTGGCTCTGTTTCACAAGATCAAATAGTTTCTTTCTTGGGCTCCTTAAGTGCAAAAGGGGAATCCATAGAAGAGGTAATTGGTTCAGCTGAAGTTATGAGAAATTTATCTTCAAAAGTATCAGTTGATAAAGAGCATTTGGTTGATACTTGTGGTACTGGTGGTGTAGGCTCAGGAATTTTTAATGTCTCTACAACTGCTGCCTTTATTGCTAGTTCTTGCGGAGCTAAAGTTGCTAAACACGGTAATCGTAGTACAACAAGACAGAGTGGTAGTGCCGATTTATTAGAAACCGCCGGAGTAGCCTTAGAACTTAATCCTCAACAAGTTAAGCAATGCATTGAAAATGTGGGGGTAGGTTTTATGTTTGCTCCTGCTCACCATAGTGCTATGAAATATGCTGTAGGTGCTAGAAAAGAACTTGGCATAAAGACTATCTTTAATTTACTTGGTCCTCTTACTAATCCAGCTGGAGCTTTGAACCAGGTTTTGGGTGTTTTTGATAACAAATGGGTAAGACCTATTGCAGAAGTTTTAAAAAGATTGGGAAGTAAAAATGTCTTAGTATTACACTCTCAAGATGGTTTAGATGAAATTAGTACAGCATCGTCTACTTCAGTAGCGGAGTTGAGAGATGGAGAAATTAAAGAGTATTCAATCTCGCCAAGTGATTTTGGATTGAAGACTTTAGCAATTGAGGGATTGAGGGTTAGTTCCCCTGAAGAAAGTCTGCAAATGGCCAAAGAAGCTTTAAAAGGAAAAAACCAGGCTGCAGCTCAAATGGTGGCTATGACATCAGGTGCAGCTCTTTATGTAGCAGGTTTAGCAGATACACTAAAAACAGGTGTGGATATATCAATGGATGGCATAAAAAAAGGAATTGGTTTACAAAAACTTGATGAACTGGTTTCATTTAGTCAGTCTTTAAAACATAGAGGCTGATGAAAAATACGTACTTAGATGAAATTTTAAAAGTGACCAGGGCTTCTGTTACAAAAAAAAAGAAAACCCACCCTTTAAGCTCTATTTCTTATCCTTCAAAAGACTCATTTTCTTCAGGAGGTTTTATAACCGCTCTTAAGCATTCTATTAAGCTCAATAAATTCGCAGTTATAGCAGAGATGAAACGAGCCTCTCCTAGTCAGGGTTTAATTAGAGAGACTTATGATCCAGCAGAGTTAGCAAAAAAATATCAAAATGCACAAGCTGCCTGTGTAAGCGTATTAACAAATGAAACTTTTTTTAAGGGTTCATTAGAACATCTATCATTAGTTAGAGAAACAGTTGAACTTCCTATATTAAGGAAAGATTTTATTGTTGATGAATATCAAATCTTCGAAAGCTTGCAAAAAGGAGTTCATTGCATATTATTAATAGTGGCTGCTTTATCAAAAAATGAGCTTAAAGATTTCTATCATCTAGCTTTGGAATTGGGTATGGATGTGTTAATTGAAGTTCACAATAAAGAAGAGATTGAAAGGGCATTAGAGTTAAACCCAAAACTAATAGGGATAAATAATAGAAATCTGGAAACATTTGAAGTAGATCTAAAAGTTAGTATAGATTTATCTAAAAATATTCCTGCAGATATTCTTACGGTATCAGAAAGTGGGATTAAATCTCCTATGGATGTTAAAAATCTTAAGTCCTCTGGAATTAATATATTTTTAGTGGGAGAGGCATTTATGCGAGCTAAAGATCCAGGTCAAGAGTTACAGGGGCTTTTCTTTTCCTAAGTTTAGTTACGCATTTTTAGTAGCTATTGTATATTGCAATAGCTACTTCACAACTAATCCTGTGAACTCTAAAGTTCTCAAGGTAGTAGTCGAGGTTGTATACGAGTGAGACTTATAATCTGAAGAAGAAGTTTTTAACTTCTTTCTGAAGCTGTATCTACTCTCAACTCCCTTCCTCCAAAATCTTTACCATTAAGAGCATCTATAGCAGATTGTCCATCTTCAGCGGATTCCATTTCTACGAATCCGAAGCCTTTTGATCTGCCTGACCTTCTTTCAGTAATTATTCTTACAGCCCTAACAGGACCGTGTTGAGCGAAGTGAGCTTCTAGTTCTTCTTCCGTACAACTCCACGGAAGATTTCCAACATATAAATTCATTAATTTCCTTTAAATAAACTAATACAGCTAGGCTGCGATTGGCACTATACTTATGTATAGCTTTTTAGCAATAAGTTTTATTAAATTTTTTACTTAAAAATAGTAACTGGTAGAAGTCATGACCTTAGCTACTCGGGACATGCCTAATTTTATTTCTTCAGGTAAATCCATAGAACCACTTTCTTTAGCTTGATCAGCATGACCTCTTTCATCTCGTTTCATCTGTTCTATTATGGCTTTTGATTTTAGATCTTTTTTTGAAATTTTATCTAAATGTGAATCTAAATGAGATACAACCTGTTTTTCTGTTTCTTCAACAAAGCCTAGACTCCATTTATCTCCAGCAAGACCAGTTAACATTCCAATACAGAATGATAAGGTATACCAAACAGGATTGAAGAGGCTTTGGCTATCTTCAAGTTCTTCTAATCTTTTGTTACACCAAGCAAGGTGGTCTTCTTCTTCATCTGCAGCTCGTAGTAATTGGGCTTTAGTTGAAGCATCCTTTGCTGTTAGGCTCTGACCTAGGTAAAGAGCTTGTGCACAGACCTCACCAGCATGATTCACTCTCATAAGGCTTGAAGAGTGGTTTCTTTCTAGTTCAGTGAGTTTATTTTCTTTAAGATCTTTAGCTGGATATACTCTATCACTGACATTTTTGTTGACAAAAGAAGACTTTAAACCCTTATCGAACTCTGTTATCAATGTGTCAAGAAAATCTTTCATGCTTCTCTTTTTATAGCCCTATAACCTATATCATTTCTATAAAAACAATCTTTCCATTTGATTTGCTTAACATAATTATAAGCATTAAATTGAGCTTCGGTAGTATTTATGCCCAAAGCTGTTACGCATAGAACTCTACCACCATTTGTCTTTATTATATTATTTTCAGTCAATGTTCCTGCATGAAAAACTTTAATGTTTTCTGTTTCTGGAGGCAACCCCTCAATAGGGTTTCCTTTTTCGTAAGATTTAGGATACCCTCCAGCTGCCATAACAACACCCAAAGATACTTTAGGATTCCACGATAGCTCGGTTTGCTGTAATTTTCCCTTACTGGCCGTATAGCATAGTTCAATTAAATCAGAATTTAATCTCATTAGAATGGGTTGAGTTTCAGGATCTCCAAAACGGCAGTTGAACTCCAATACTTTTATATTTTGTTCTTTATCTATCATTAGCCCTGCATAAAGAAATCCACAATAACTTATTCCTTCTTTATCTAGACCTTTAATAGTTGGAATTATGACTTGGTTCATAATTTTTTTATGTATCTCTGCAGTTACAACTGGAGCAGGAGAATAGGCACCCATACCTCCGGTGTTAGGGCCTTTATCTTTATCATCTCTAGTTTTATGATCTTGTGAAGATGCTAATGGAAGTATAATCTTGCCATCAGTTAATACTATGAAGCTCGCCTCTTCGCCTTCAAGAAATTCTTCGATTATTACTTTATCACCTGCATTTCCAAACGTTCTTTCTTCCAAACAGATTTTTAATGCCTCTTTTGCCTCGGCGAAATTTTTTGCTACCGTTACCCCTTTGCCCGCAGCTAACCCATCAGCTTTAATAACAATAGGATATGAAGATTTTTCTATATAGCTTATTGCTTTCTTTATGTCGCTGAAGGATTCGTAAAGTGCAGTGGGTATATCGTGTCTAGAAATAAAATCTTTCATAAATTCTTTTGACCCTTCTAACTGAGATGCTTTCTTGGAAGGTCCAAAACAATTTAAATTTAATGATTTAAATTTATCTGTAATACCACTTACAAGGGGAAGTTCAGGACCTACTATAGTTAAATCTATTTGGTTATCTTTAGCGAAGTTTGCTAGTTCATCTATATTATCTGAGGATATATTAATATTGATAATACCCCTTTCATTTTCTGTACCACCATTGCCTGGTGCTACATAAATTTTTTTAACTAGCTTGCTTTGTTTTGCTTTCCAGGCAAGAGCATGTTCTCTCCCACCACCACCTATAATTAAAACTTTCATGATTTCATTATTAATGCCGGAAATGTCTCATTCCGGTAAAAATCATCGCAATATTAGCTTCATTTGCAGCTTCAATTACCTCTTCGTCTTTAATCGATCCACCCGGTTGAATAATAGAAGTTATTTTCATCGAGGCTGCAACATCTATTCCATCCCTGAAAGGGAAAAAGGCATCAGAAGCCATTGCACAACCTGCTGTCTCGAAACCCCTTTCTTTAGCTTTAGATGCTGCTATTTGGGCACTATCTATGCGACTCATTTGTCCTGCACCAACACCAATAGTTTGATTATTTTTTGCATAAACAATGGCATTAGATTTTACAAATTTACAAACTTTCCAAGCAAACAAACTATCTTGAATTTCTGCTTGACTTGGTTTTCGCGAAGAAACTATTTTTAAGTCTTCAATGGAAATAGAGCCTTGGTCTATTTCTTGAACTAGAAGACCATCAGTAACACTGAGAAACTTAAACC
>CAZMZZ010000028.1:0-18854 GCA_964571215.1 uncultured Gammaproteobacteria bacterium | reverse complement strand
GTATAGGTGTACTCAGTAAATTTATAGCACCACCTACTGTATAGGGTCCTTGAGTTATAGCTGCAGGTCCTTTCAAAACTTCAATACCGGCTATTCTTGGTGTTGTAGGAAAATAGTAAGCAGAAGAAGAGGCATAAGGAGCTGGAGCAATTAATACCCCATCCTCCATCAAGGTTACTTTGCCTGATCTATCTGCATAGGTTCCTCTTATACTAATATTTGGTCTTAGACCATAACCCTCTTCAGGACGAAAATTTATACCAGGGACTGTTGACAAAATTTTATGGATATCTGTGTATTCATAAATCTTAAGGTCTTCAGTTGTAATCACAGAAGCTGAACCGGCAATTTCTAGGGCTTCTTCTTGTGATCCAATTATCTCAATCACTTCAATTTCTACATTTTCAGAGGCTGCATCATCCGAAGCAACATTTAAAGAAATAAAAGCAACAAATAAATATAAGATGAGTCTTTTCACGCTTTGTAATCAAATGTTAATAATAATCATTCGCATTTTAAATGCTAATGATTCTTATTTGCAAATAAAAAACTTAATTTAGAAATAAAACTTACGCCAGAGACTCAGTCCAAAAATTAAAGAAAAGAACCATAGAATTAGTTCAACCCAGTTAGGGTCACTGTTATAACCAAAGAAGCCCTTAAAAAAGACACCTGCCCTCCCCTTATCATGAAGCCAATGAGAGTATTTTTGTTTACCATGTAAATTAAAACTATAAAAAATCTTGACATCATTTTCTTCAAGACTTGTCTTTGGTTTGTGAACATTCCATACTCTTACAATCTGGTCTTTTGCTTTAAGAGTAGTACCATTTTCTAATTCTTTATCTTCAAGGCCTACCCATTCTAAATGATCTCCTTTCACTAAAAACTCTTCTGCTTCGTGAGTTCCGTAAGCTATCATTCCTGAAGCGAAGAATACAAGAAGAAGAGTAGTAACTCTAAAGAAAGAAGTTAGATCAACCTTTCTACCCTGAACTACCACCAAGTATCCTAGAAAGATGGCTAGTATCATTCCAGAGAAAAAACCAAGATAAGAAAAAGTTCCAAGTATTGAAAAACTTCCCATTAAGAAAATAGCAGTTTCAAAACCTTCCCTTAGAATTGCAAAAAAAACTAGAAAAAATACACCTAATCCTGCTGTTTGAAGTGCGTCCGTGGTTTGTCCTTCTAAAACCTGCCTATCACTAACTTTTTTTGCTAACCAGAAAATCACATACCACAATAGGCCTGCAGTTATAAACATCAAAGAGGCTTCAACTAACTTTTCTATAGACTCGTTACCGATTGATTCCTTTATATTTGTCAAAGATAAGGCAACTAAGAGACTAGCTATGATAGAAGCGCCAACTGCATACCAAAGCTGAAGAACTTCCTTCTTTAAGCCTTGCCTTGAAATAACTGTATAAATTATTCCTACTATTAGTGCAGCTTCAAGCGTTTCTCTAAAAGTAATAATAAATTCATTCACGAATGAGAATGATAATCATTATTGTTTAAATGGCAAGTAATTACTTATCGTGCGAACTCTTAAGATCTTTTTCTATATCTTCATGATCGCCCACCATAATGTGCTTATCACTCTTTGTGATGAACTTTTCTAAGAAAGGAATAGCTAATAAAGGAATAACTCCTCCGAAAACAATACCTAGAGCTGCTGAACGCATGGTAGGATCCAGAGCTGCGGCAATTAAATCAGCAAAAATATGTGCTACTACTGCACCTATAATTCCTGCTATATGTCCGTTAGAGGCTATCTTTAATAGTCTATTGATACTCCATCCGCTGTAATAGCCTATGATTAAAATACTGACATGAATTAATCCGAAGATGAAGCCGCGCATCAACCCGTGATCTAGCTCAAATATACCCATTAGATATCTAAGTTTTTATCTAATTCAAAAGTATCATGAAGTGAATTGACTGCCTTTTTCATTAAATCCTTTTTAATAACTACCGAGATTTTAATCTCCGAAGTAGTAATCATAAGTATATTAATTTCATGATCAGCAAGAGATTGAAACATCTTACTTGCTATTCCAGATTGACCCCTCATGCCCCTACCGACAATACTTATCTTGGCAATATTATCATCTACCTCTATTGAACCACCCCCGAGAGATTCTGAGGTTTTTAGTAAGATTTTTTCTGCTTCAGAAGAATCTTTCTTGTCCACCGTAAAAGTAAAATCAGTAGTATTTTCATCACTAATATTTTGAACAATAACATCGATATCTATACCTGAGTCACTAATAGGGCCCAATATTTTAGCAGCTATACCTGGAAGATCTGGAACTCCTCTTATAGTTAATTTTGCTTCACTATCTACACTACTTATTCCTGAAACGACAGGTCTCTCCATCTCTTCTCTCTCCTCTACTAATGTGCCTTTACTATCTGAAAAGCTAGATAGTACTCTAATAGGCATGTTGTGTTTACTTGCATATTCTACAGCACGCAACTGAAGAACTTTAGCTCCTGTACTGGAAAGTTCAAGCATCTCATCAAAAGAAACTTGATTTAAGAGTCTAGCTTTACTACAAATCCTTGGATCTGTAGTAAAAACTCCATCTACATCTGTATAAACCTGACATTCATGAGCATTAAGAGCAACTGCCAAAGCTACACCCGTTGTATCGGAGCCCCCCCTTCCTAGAGTAGTAATATCTCCTTCATCATTCATACCCTGGAAGCCCGCTATAACAGGAATTACACCCTTGGTTAATTGCTTTCTTATTTTTTCTACTTTTACATCAACTATCCTAGCTCTTGCATGAGTTTTATTTGTCTTAATTCCTAGCTGGAAAGCACTATAAGACTTAGCTTTTAGGCCCCTCTTGTTCAGAGCCATAGCCATCAAAGCTACTGAAACCTGTTCACCTGTTGATACCAGAGCGTCGTATTCTCTAAGATTTGGGTTAGGTTGTATTTGTTTAGCAAGATTTATCAGTTTATCTGTTTCTTCTCCCATTGCAGAAAGAACTACTACGACCTTATTTCCACTAGTTATAGTATCTGTAACAATATCCGCTACTGCTTCTATTCTTTCTGAATTTGCAACAGAAGTTCCACCAAATTTCTGTACCAGGATTTTTTCCATAGATTTAAGCTCTTAAAAAGAGAGCATTCTATATTAGTTATTTATTGAAGAGGTTATAAATTCTTCAAGAGAAGATAGTACAAAATCAATATCTTCTTCATTATCTGCTCCACCTTGAGCAAAATCTTTTCTTCCACCTCCACTTCCACCAAGTTGGTTCGTGATATAATCCATAATAAGTCTTGCATCTAGCTGATCAATATTTTTACTTAAACCAACCACAACTGGAATTTTTTCTTCAATAGACGATATAAGAACAACTATTATATTGTTCTTATTATTTCTCATCTCGTCTGCTGTTTTTCTCAAAATATTACTATCGTGACCATCAAGTCTTTTAGCTATTAATGAAAGACTTCCAACTTTTACAACAAAAGAGGCGAGATCTTTAGATGAAGTTTGTAAGTTTTTTAGATGCAGTTCGTCTAGCTTCCTTTTAAGGGTTTTATTATCTTTTAAAAGTTGTTTAACTCTTTTTGATGCTTGATCTGATGAAGTATTTAAAGAAGTAGCCACTTCTCGTAAGTCTTGCTCTTGAGACTGGACAAGACTTAACGCAACTTCTCCAGTAGCTGCCTCTAACCTTCTTACTCCAGCTGATATTGAAGATTCATTTGTTATAGTAAAAAACCCTATATCACCTGTTCGTTTTACATGAGTCCCTCCACATAATTCAATAGAAAAATCTTTTCCTAATGAAAGAACTCTAACTTTATCTCCATATTTCTCACCAAAGAAAGCTAAAGCACCTTTATCTAAGGCTTCGTTCTTGGTCATTGTTTCTGTTATCGTCAATGAGTTCTTTCTAATCTCTTCATTGACCATATTTTCAATTTGTCTTATTTGCTTATTAGTAAGAG
The DNA here is from genome assembly GCA_964571215.1 of uncultured Gammaproteobacteria bacterium. GTDB lineage: Bacteria > Pseudomonadota > Gammaproteobacteria > Magnimaribacterales > Magnimaribacteraceae > CAJWPI01. Next base: position 14,876 of record CAZMZZ010000028.1, on the reverse strand, counting down.
GGTTTTGGTAAGTAAAATCAAACCTTAGATGAGTCTCATCAACAAGTGACCCTCTTTGCTCTATAGATGAACCTAGAATTATCTTTAGAGCTGAATTCAATAAGTGAGTTGCTGAATGATTAGCAGCTACCCTTTTTCTCTTATTCTTATTAATTGTGGCCTCAACTGTCATACCATCTTTTAAAGAGCCCTTCTTCAAACTACCAATATGTGCAAGATGATCTCCAATCTTCTGAGTATCTTGTACAAAAAATTCTACTCCCCTTGAAGAAATAACTCCTGAGTCCCCAACTTGACCTCCAGATTCAGCATAAAAAGGTGTCTCTTCTAGAAAAACTAATCCTTCTTTCTTGTTTACTAAAGAAGTTATTTTCTGTCCTTTTGTATTGAAAATTCCCTTAATCTTGGTTTTTAAATCTTCTTTTTCGTACCCTTGAAATTTTGTTTTTCCTTTCAAAATTACTGATTCTTGTAGACTGGAAGCAAATGCACTTGACTCTCTACCTCTTGTTTGTTGTTTTTTCATCAACTTTTCGTAACCCTCTATATCTACACTTAAACCATTTTCCTTAGCAAAGTCTGAAGTCATATCTAAAGGAAATCCATAAGTATCGTAAAGTTGAAATACAAGTTCTGCAGGTAAAATTTTTCCTGAGAAATCTTTCATTTCTTCTTTTAAAAGCTTCATTCCTTGGACCAAAGTAGAACTAAATTGTTCCTCTTCTTGAAATAAATTTGCTTTTATTAATTTAGAATTTTTCTTAAGATCTGGGAAAGCTGTACCCATATTTTTAACCAGAGTAGGTATTAATTCAGATAAAATAGGGGGCTCTATTTTAAGCTTGTAACAATGACGTAAAGCTCTCCTAATTATCCTTCTTAATACATAACCTCTTCCCTCATTAGTTGGCGTGACACCATCACTAATCAAAAAAGCACTTGCTCTAATATGATCAGCTATAACTTTTAAAGAAGGGTCATTTAAATTGTCTGTATTGGATATCTCAAAAACTTTATTTATCAGTGGAGAAAAGATATCTGAATCAAAGTTATTAGTTTTTCCTTGAAGGACAGTAGCAATTCTTTCTAGTCCCATTCCAGTATCTACACAAGGATTAGGCAAGGTCTTAAGATTTCCATTCTCAGATCTATCAAATTGTGTAAATACTAGATTCCATATTTCTACAAACCTATCTCCTGTATTTGAACCTTCTGCAGGTGGATTTCCTTTATGATTAGTACCATGATCATAAAAGATCTCAGTACAAGGACCACATGGTCCAGTGTCTCCCATAGTCCAGAAATTATCTTCATCCCCCAGTCTTGAAATCCTTGCCTTATTGATTCCGATATCATTTACCCATATATCCTCAGATTCTTGGTCATCTTTATGAACAGTTATCCATAATTTCTCTTTCGAAATAGAATAATTATCAATTAATAACTCCCACGCAAAATGTATCGCCTCTTCCTTAAAATAATCTCCAAAACTAAAATTTCCTAGCATTTCAAAAAATGTATGATGTCTAGAGGTATAACCTACATTATCAAGATCATTATGCTTTCCTCCTACTCTAAGGCATTTTTGAGAAGTAACCGCCCTAGAATAAGGCCTTTTCTCAACTCCTAGCAATACATCTTTGAAAGGAACCATTCCAGCATTAGTAAAAAGCAAGCTCGGGTCATTTACTGGAATCAATGAAGAGCTTTCAACAATTTCATGGTCTTTATTATGAAAATAATCTAAAAAAGTTTTTCTTATTTTGTTAACTTTCACTTTAAGAAATAATCCTTACAAATTATGAAAATATCTCATCAAGGAAATTTAGCATTGATTTCCAAGATCTTTTGTTTGCTGATTCATTATATTGGGCACCTAAAGCCGGATCATTAGCATCGGGGTTGGTAAATGCGTGATAAGTCCCACCATAACTGTGTAGTTGCCAATCAGCTTTGGCACCTGTCATCTCTTTCTGAAAACTGTCAACCATATCCAAAGGTACCATAGGATCTCTTTCTCCATGAAGAGCTAAGATTTTGGCCTTGATTCCTTCTAAAGAAATTTCTGATCCCATTAATAGCCCATGAAAACTTACTACGCCCCTTAAAGAAGCACCTGATCTAGCTAGATCTAAAACTACCAAACCACCAAAACAATAGCCTATAGCTCCAATTCTTTTGGAGTCTACTCCTGAGAGTGTCTTCCCGTGCTCTAAGGCTGCATTAATTCTTTTCTTGAGTAATTCTCTATCTCCTACCAAAGGTGACATTAATGCTTCATTTTCTGCAACATCATTTCCAACTTTTCCATCACCATACATATCAACAGCAAAAGCTGTATATCCCAAAGATGCAAGCTCGTCAGCTCTATCATGAACAAACTGATCTCTTCCTGCCCAAGTATGTGCTATGAGAATTAAGGGAGAGTTTTCAGCTTCTGGGTAAGAAACATACCCTATTAAGTCAGTGTCACCTTCCTTATATTTAGTTAATTCATTTTTCATAATTTCTTCACCTCATTTCTTTATTAACTCTTTTTTAAATCTTTTATAATTGCTTACATAATGAATAGCATTGAGCATAAGAGCTTCCTTGCCATTATCGTCTAAAATAGACTTTACCTTACCAGGTGAGCCCATTACTACTGATCCGTTAGGTACTTCCATGCCTTCAGTCACCAAGGCATTAGCTGCTATCAAACATCCCTTACCTATTTTAGCTCCATTTAGAATCACCGAATTGATACCAACTAAACTTCCATCGCCTATAGTACAACCATGTAAAGTTGCATGGTGACCTACTGTGACATTTTTACCTATTGTAAGTGGAAATCCTGGATCAGTGTGTAAAACTGCACAGTCTTGAATATTGCTTCCCTCTCCGACTGTTATTAGTTCAGTATCTCCTCTGAGAACAGCTCCAAACCATACACTAGAATCTTTAGCTAATTTAACTTTACCTAAAACAACTGCACTTTCAGCTATAAAGAAGTCATCTCCTTCTGTATCTAAAGAAAAGTTACCTAAATCATAAATCATCTTTTTCTCCTTTGAGTTTAACAGGGTTTGAAAGATCTATATCAGCATCAAATACTAGGTTTAGGAAGTTAACTGTTATCATTGCAGTAAGACCCCAAATTATATAGGAATCATATTTATATGCTGGTACATAAAAGGTTTTTTTACCTCTTTTTACAGGATCATTTCTAAACCGGTTGTCATCTAATAAAAAGGTCAAGGGAACTTTAAAAAAAGTTTCTATTTCTTCAGAGGAGCTGTTTAACTTAACTTCACCTGGAATAATTCCTACAAAAGGAGTTACACTTATATTAAATCTAGAGACCATAGTGTCCAAGGAACCTACGATATCAACGCTTTCTTTTCTTAAGCCTATTTCTTCTTCTGACTCTCTTAGGGCAGTTTCAGTTAAGCTAATATCAGTTTTTTCAGACATTCCTCCAGGAAAAGAAACCTCGCCGCTATGAGAAGAAACTTTTTTGGACCTTAGTGTATAAAGTACTGAAGGCTTAATTTCATTAGTTATGGCTATAAGAACTGCAGCTTTAGGAAGATCATTTGTTGGAGGAACTCCTTTGAAATATTTAAGTCTCTCTTTGATTTGATTTATCATAAATTACTTTTTTAAAACCTTTATAGTTTATACTCCTGTGCCTTTATTTTCGAAAAATTCTATATTTAATGAAATATTGTAGTAATTGTGGTGGGGAAGTTGAGTTAAAAATACCTGAAGGAGACAACAGGGAAAGGTATTGTTGTAAGGATTGCCCTATTATACATTATGAAAACCCCAAATTAGTGGTAGGAACTTTACCTACTGAGAAAGATAGAGTCTTATTATGCAGAAGAGGTATCAACCCCCGTTACGGCTTATGGACTCTTCCTGCAGGTTTCTTAGAAAATGGTGAGACTATAGTAGAAGGAGCTTCTCGAGAAACTCTTGAAGAAACCTCTACAAAAGTAGAAATCCAGTCCCTCTATACAATCTTTGATATTCCTCATATATCACAAATTTATTTAATCTACTTAGCTAGACTTAAAGATCATAACTTCGGCCCCACACCTGAGAGCTTGGAGGTTCAGTTGTTTTATGAGAATGAAATACCTTGGAGTGAACTAGCCTTCCCATTTGTAAAAAGAGCTCTAGTTTATTACTTTAAAGATCTAAAGAAGTCTACTTTCACTTTAAAAAATGAAACTATTGAAGTTCCCTATAAACCAAAAAGTTAGCCAATAAAGTCTCTAGCATTTAAAAAAAACTTAATCCATGGACTATATTGTGACCAGTTATTAGGTCGCCAAGAGTTCTGAATTGAAAGAAAAGATCTTTCTGGATGAGGCATCATAATAGTTACAGTACCAGATTCGTTAGTAACTCCAGCTATCCCTTCTGAAGATCCATTTGGATTAAAAGGGTATTCTTTAGTTCCTCTTCCCTCATCATCTGAATAAATGGTAGGTACTAATTTTTTATCTATCAATAAACTTGCCTCTTCTTTTAAAAGAGCAACTCTTCCTTCCCCATGTGCTACAGATATTGGAAGCACGGAACCAGACATACCCCTAAAGAAGATAGATGGAGTTTCATTAATTTTTGTTTGAACTACTCTTGATTCAAACTTCTCAGAAGTGTTTCTTATAAATTTTGGCCATCCTTTTGAACCAGGGATTAAACTCTGCAAATGGGCAAACATCTGACAACCATTGCATATTCCTAAAGAGAAAACATCTTCTCTTGAGAAAAATTCTTTGAAGTCTCTCTTTAATCCTTTATTGTAAAGAATAGTTGATGCCCATCCTTGACCAGCTCCTAAAACATCTCCATAGGAAAAACCTCCGCATGCAACTATTCCCCTAAAATCACTTAATTTAGAGTTTCCTGATATTAGATCTGTCATATGTACATCAACACATGAGAATCCTACTTTTGTAAAAGCAGCTGCCATTTCGACATGCCCATTTACACCTTGTTCTCTAAGTACCGCTAATTTAGGTTTGATTAGGTTCTTTCTAATTTTTTTTGGGACCGAAAAGGTTAGTTGAGGACTTAAACCTTTACTATCTTGATCTGAATCATGAATATATTCCTGTTTAGCTGTTTCAGGATTATCTCTAATAGATTGCAGTCTATAACTAACTAAGTTCCATTCCTTAAGAAGGTCAGTCAGATTGTTCTCTAAAAGTACGTTATTATTTCTTTTAATACTAACTTTTTTTTCAGTAAGTAGTTGGCCAATACAATAAACATGTTGGTCTAGTCCACTAGACCTTAGAAGTCTTAAAATCTCTTCCCTATATTTTTTCTTTATTTGTATAACCGCCCCTAATTCTTCATTGAAAAGGGTTTTGATCATCTTATTGTCTGAGTTGCAAATATCAGTTAAATCTATATCTATACCAGCTCTTCCTGCAAAAGCCATTTCTACTAAAGTAGTAAAAAGACCTCCATCAGATTTATCGTGGTAAGCCAATATTTTTTTCTTTGCGAGAAGTTTGTGGAAAGTTTTCACGAATTCTGGCATCTCTTTTACACATTCAACATCTGGTGTATCACCATAAAGCTTTCCTTCAACCTGAGAAGCTATACTTCCTCCAAGACGTTCTTGTCCTTTGGCTAAATCGATAAAAAGTAATTCTGTACTGCCTTCATCAGTTTTCAGTTGGGGAGTAATTGACAGTTCAACATCTCTTATTTTAGAAAAGGCTGAAATAACTAATGAGAGAGGAGCAATTACTGAATGATTCCCCTTCTTATCTTTCCAGTCTGTTGCCATAGACAAAGAATCCTTACCAACAGGAATACTAATTTTCCATTCAGGACATAGATCTATTCCTATTGCTGAAACTGCCTCATATAAATCTTGATTCATATTTAAACGATCGGGAGATCCCATCCAATTAGCTGATAATTTGATATCAGAAATATTTTCCACTCCTGCAGATATAATGTTAGTTATTGATTCTGCTACTGCCATTCTTGCAGCTGAAGAGGAATTTAAAACTGCACATGGTGATTTTTCCCCTAAAGACATAGCTTCTCCATGATTGCTATAAAACCCTGCTAGAGTGATAGCGTTATCAGAAACAGGGACTTGCCATGGACCTACAAGTTGATCTCTATGAATTAAACCTGTTATAGATCTATCAGCTATAGTGATAAGAAAATTTTTGCTAGCAACGGAAGGATGTCTCAGCACTTTATAAGCAAGGGCATTTAAGTCTAAGTTCTCCAATTGAAGATTCTTTTTCTTCTTATGCTTAGTGTTAAAAGTCTTAGTTTTTTCTAAAATTTTTCCAAAAATGATATCTAAAGGTATGTCAATTGGATAATTATCAAATTCACTATCATAGACCTTTAACTTAAAATCTTTTTTTATTTCTCCAACAATTGAGTAAGGACACCTTTCTCTTCTGCAAAAGTCTTCAAACTCATCAATACTCTTTTCTTGAATAGCCATTACATATCTTTCTTGAGATTCATTACACCAAATTTCTAAAGGAGTCATTCCTGGCTCAGCATTAGGAATTTTTCTTAATTCCACTGTTGCGCCTAATCCGATATCTTTTAAAAGTTCTGGTATAGCATTTGAAAGTCCTCCCGCTCCAACATCATGAATGAATAAAATAGGGTTTAGATGTCCTTTCTGCCAACATTTGTCCAATACCTCCTGGCATCTCCTTTCCATCTCAGCGTTCTCACGTTGAACAGAGGCATAATCAAGGTCTGAATTGGAAGATCCTGAAGACAAAGAAGAAGCCGAACCACCACCTAAGCCTATAAGCATAGCTGGTCCTCCTAGAACAATTATTTTAGATCCAATTGAAACCTTTGCTTTGTTAATGTGTGATTGTCTTATGTTTCCTAAACCTCCAGCAAGCATAATTGGTTTGTGATATCCATAAACCTTCCTTTCACCTTCATAATCAGCTTCCATTTCAAAAGATCTAAAGTATCCTAAGATATTGGGTCTACCGAATTCATTATTAAAAGCTGCAGCTCCTATAGGAGCCTCTAACATAATTTGAAGAGGTTTAGCAATTCTGTCAGGAGAATTCTCATTAGATTCCCAGCTTTCTATAAATCCTGGGATTCTTAAATTTGAAACGCTAAATCCACATAATCCTGCTTTTGGTTTAGCTCCCCTTCCAGTAGCACCTTCATCCCTTATTTCTCCACCAGAACCGGTAGAAGCACCTGAGAAAGGGGATATAGCAGTCGGGTGGTTGTGAGTTTCAACTTTTGTCACGAAATGAATGCTTTCTTTGAAAGCTTTGTAAGTCTTAGTCTTTGGATCAGGAAAGAATCTCCTACCTTCAAAACCTTCAATTACTGCTGCATTATCACTGTAAGCAGAAAGCACACCCTTTTTATTAGTCTTATGAGTATTTTGAATCATCTCAAATAAACTTAAAGGCTGTTCTAATTCATCTACTTTCCAACGAGCATTAAAAGTCTTGTGCCTACAATGTTCTGAATTTGCTTGGGCGAACATCATCAATTCTGTATCTGTGAGATTTAAACCCCTTTCTAAACAATTAGAATATAAATATTGAATTTCATTCTCATTAAGTGCTAAACCCAATATCTCATTTGCTTCTTTTAAAGCTTCATCGCCTTTGGTAAGAATGGGGATAGTTTTGAAAGAAGCCCTTTTTTGGTCAGAAAAGAAAGATGAAATATTTTCAAGATCTACTATTACACTTTCAGTCATACGATCTGCTAAATTCTCTCCTATTGATTCTAAAGTGGAGTTTTGTATTAATTCTTTAGAAGTCAAAGAATAAAAAAGACCTCTCTCTATTCTCTCAACACAACCAATATCGCAGTTATTAAAAATATCTTGAGCTTTTGTAGCCCAAGGAGAGAAAGTACCTTTTCTGGGTGTTATTAAAAAAGCATTATTACTTAAGATTGTTTGTTCGTTAGTTGAACTTAGAATATTTTTAAGTCTCCGAATTTCTTGAGAGTTAACATTCTTAAATTTATCTTTAAAAGAAACAATGAAACATTCAAAGCAATCTACTGAGGTTATATCAACCCCTGAATCATTAATTTTTTCTAATATAGAGTTAAGTCTAAAATCAGAAAAATACCCCTGCCCTTTAATTAAAACAATATTTTCTGAGACCTCTCTAAATAAACTCATGTAAAAATGAGTCTCATATTATAAGTCAAGCTTACTGAGACTAAAATACTTTATATAGTGCTTATTAAACTAAATAGATACTATATATGGTGCTTTTATAGAAAAATTGAAATATAATTTACTTAGTTAAGAGGTAATTTTCTTGTTGAGAAGAAAAGAATTACGATTAAGTTTTTTTAGCATGCTTTTAATCGTAGCTATAGTGGGTTTAGATAACTCAGTATCTTCTTACTCCCTTAAAAATGATAGCTTTCTCTCTGAGGAGTTGAATGACCTCTGGAATTTTGAGGAAGAAGCTGGTAAAAAACTTTTTCTTAAAAGAGTAGAAGAAAGACTTCCTTTGTACAAACCTATATTTATAGAGGCTTCAAAAGATGTAGAAGTCCATTGGATCCTACTAGCTGCAATAAGTTATCAGGAGTCGCATTGGGATCCACGAGCTATTTCCAAAACAGGAGTGAGAGGTCTAATGATGCTTACTCAAGATACTGCTAAAGAAATGGGAGTTACTAGAAGAACAGACCCTCATCAAAGCATAAGAGGAGGCTCTTTGTATTTTCAGAAAATTCTTAATAGATTGCCAGACTCTATTCCTATTGCTGACAAGACCTGGATGTCTTTAGCTGCATATAATATGGGCTTTAAACATATTAGAGATACTAGAGAGTTAGCTAAAAAGATTGGAAAAGACGCCAATAACTGGGAAGACGTAAACAAGATTCTTCCCTTGATGTTTAAAACAGAACAATCTAGTGCAACGCAAAGAGCTAAAGAGGCTATAGATTATGTTAATAAAATAAAGCTCTTCTACAAAACTTTAGTCTTAGTAGAAGAGAAAAGTGCTTTTCATCAAACTAACTCATAAAAAGTTTTTCTTTAAGTTCAGCGACCTTATCTCTTAATCTAGCAGCTTCTTCAAACTCTAAGTCTTTAGCGTGTTTGTACATTTGATCTTCTAGACTAACTATTTCCTTCTTTAAAAGAATGGGGTCATTTATTTTTTCAATATCTGAGAAATCATGTTTAAGTGTGTCCGTGCTAGTTGTTTTTGAAGTATTTTTTCTAGAGCTTCTTGCTCCTTCCATAATGTCAGCTATAGGCTTGCTAATTCCTTTCGGTTTAATTTTATGCTGTTTGTTAAATTTGGTTTGAATCTTTCTTCTTCTATCAGTCTCATCTATAGCCCGCTTCATTGATCCTGTGATCTTATCTGCATATAAAATAGCTTTCCCGTGTATATTTCGTGCAGCTCTACCAATCGTTTGAATTAAAGATCCTTCTGATCTTAAGAAACCTTCCTTGTCAGCATCCAATATAGCTACTAAAGATACTTCTGGAATATCTAAACCTTCTCTCAAAAGATTTATTCCAACAAGTGCATCAAATTTATGGAGTCTTAAGTCTCTAATAATTTCTACCCTTTCTACAGTTTCGACATCTGAATGAAGATATCTAACCCTAACCCCATTTTCATCAAGATAATCAGTTAAATCCTCAGCCATTCTTTTAGTTAACACTGTTACCAATATTCTTTCTTTTCTTTTTGCTCTAATATTTATTTCTGAAAGAAGATCATCAACTTGATTAGAAGCTGGTCTAACATCAATTTTAGGATCAACTAAACCTGTTGGTCTTACAACCAACTCTACTACAGAACTGGATTTTTCAACTTCATATTTCCCGGGAGTCGCTGACAAGAAGATTCTCTGACCTGATAACATTTCCCATTCATCGAATCTAAGAGGTCTATTGTCAAGTGCTACAGGTAACCTAAAACCATAATCAACTAAAGTTTGTTTTCTTGAACGATCTCCTCTGTACATGCCTCCAAGTTGAGGCAAAGATGCATGTGATTCGTCAACGAAAACAATGGTATCTTGAGGTAAATAATCATATAAAGTTGGTGGGGGTTCTCCAGGTTGTCTTTCAGAAAGAAATCTTGAGTAGTTCTCTATACCTGAACAGAACCCAAACTCTCTCATCATTTCAATATCATAAAGAGTTCTTTGTTCTAATCTTTGGGCTTCAACTAACTTATTTTCTTTTCTAAATTTCTTCAAGGTCCTTTTCATTTCTTCTTGCATAAAATCAATGGCTTTTAAAATTCTTTGTCTTGGTGTTACATAATGTGATTTTGGATAAATTGTTATTCTTGGTACATTTCTTAAAATCTCTCCAGTTAAAGGGTCAAAAAACTTTAATGATTCTATCTCATCACCAAACAGCTCAATTCTTAGGGCCTCTTTTTCAGAGTCTGCAGGAAATACATCAATTACATCGCCTCTAACTCTATAAACTGATCTCTTAAAATCAACATCATTTCTTTCATATTGAAGAGTTGCTAATCTTCTTAAAATTTGTCTTTGGTCAATCTTATCTCCTCGATCAAGATGCAATACCATCTTCAAATAAGTTTGTGGATCTCCCAAACCATAGATTGCTGATACGGAAGCCACAATTATGACATCCCTTCTCTCCATAACAGCTTTCGTAGCTGAAAGTCTCATTTGCTCTATATGTTCATTAATTGAGGCATCTTTCTCTATATAAATGTCTGTTGTAGGAACATAAGCTTCAGGTTGATAATAGTCATAATAGGAAACAAAATATTCGACTGAGTTATTGGGGAAAAATTCTTTAAATTCTCCGTAAAGCTGGGCAGCTAATGTTTTGTTGTGAGCCATAACAATAGCTGGTCTCTGAACTTTCTCTATTACATTTGCCATAGCAAAAGTCTTACCTGATCCCGTGACACCAAGCAATGTTTGATTTAATAGACCATTATTTATTCCTTCAACTAATTCCTTAATAGCTTTAGGCTGATCTCCAGAAGGATCAAAATTAGCAACTACTTTAAACTCTTTAGACATTTTTATTTTTAATTATAAAAAATATTATAAGCTTAGTGAGTAAACGTTATAATTAACTTATTCCCCGATAGCTCAGTTGGTAGAGCAAATGACTGTTAATCATTGGGTCGCTGGTTCGAGCCCAGCTCGGGGAGCCAAACTTTAGAATAATGGCTGCAAGACTCTTTAACCCTGACTCCAAAGACCCTTTTACTCTAAGTAGATCAAGAGTAGATAACTTTCTGGAATGCTCAAGATGCTTCTATTTAACTAATAAATTGGGTATTGCTAGACCTTCAACTTTTCCTTTTAATCTCAACAATGCTGTGGACGAACTTTTAAAAAACGAATTTGATTTTTATAGAGAAAAACAGGAACCTCATCCTATACTAATCGAGAACAATTTAAATGTTATACCTTACCAACACCCAGAGTTAGATAACTGGAGAGAATCTCTGAGAAATGGAGTAAAAAGAATCCATGGACCAACAAACTTCATCTTGAGAGGTGGTATAGATGATGTTTGGATAGATTGTGAGACTGACCAATTAATAGTGGTGGATTACAAGGCAACATCAAAAAAAGGCGAGGTCAACATTGATGCTGATTGGCAAATAAGTTACAAAAAACAAGTTGAATTCTACCAATGGCTTTTTAGAGGTAACTCTTTTGATGTTTCAGATACAGCTTACTTTGTTTATTGCAATGGTATTAAAGATAAACCTGAATTTAACAATAGATTAGAATTTAAAGTTAAATTGATAGCTTATACAGGAAGCGATAAATGGGTGGAACCTACTCTAAAAGCAATTAAAGAGTGCTTGTTAGGGAAAAACCCACCTGAACCTTCAGAAAATTGCAGTTACTGTAATTATGTAAGTAAAAGCCTGACTGTTTAAACTAACCCTTTCTCCAAAAAGTCCCCTCTTCAGAATCCTCTAAAACAATATTCTTCTCTAATAATTCTTCTCTAATATTATCTGCTGTTTGGAAGTCCCCCTCATCTCTTGCTTGTTCCCGTTTTTTTATTAGGGAATTTATTTCTGAATCATCTACTACTAATCCAGATCTAAGGAAATGTTTGGGGTTATTTCTAAGTAGACCTAAAGGTGCACATAAAAATTTTAGCTCACTAGCTAAAGATTTCGCTTCTTCTTTTTTTCCTTGCTTCTTCTTTTTATTTATATCTTTTACTAGTTCAAAGACAACTGCTAAAGCTTCTGGAACATTAAAATCATCATCCATGGCTTCAAGAAATTCTTTAGTATGTTTGCCTTGTGAAATTTCTTTTGAAGTTTCATCAATATCTAAAAGAGAATGATACAACCTCTCTACTGCGGATTCGGCATCCTCTAAAGCATCTTTACTATAATTTATTGGGCTTCTGTAATGACTCGACAACAAAAAGTATCTAAGAACTTCAGGGGAATGATTCTTTATAGCTTCTCTGATAGTCAGAAAGTTATCTAACGATTTTGACATCTTTTCCTTGTTAATTCTCAATGGGCCTGTATGCATCCATAATTTTGCTAAATCTTTGCCAGTAATAGATTCAGATTGAGCAATTTCATTTTCGTGATGGGGAAACTTTAAATCAACTCCACCTGCATGAATATCAAAAGACTCTCCCAATTCATTCATGCTCATAGCAGAACATTCAACATGCCAACCTGGTCTACCTTTACCCCAAGGAGAATCCCAAGCCAAACTTGAATCTGTTCTTTTCCAAAGCGTAAAGTCAGCAGGATTAATCTTTTTTGTGTTTACATCAATCCTAGCGCCCGAAATGATATCACCGATTTTCTGATTGGATAACTTCCCATAATCTTTGAAGGAGTTTATTGAGAAATAGACATCTCCTTCTACTTCATATGCATAATTTAGCTCCAGAAGCCGACTAATTAGGTCAATAATGATTTTAATGTTCTCAGTAGCTCTCGGTTCCTGATCAGGTTGTAACATTCCCAGAGAATTAAAATCTAAATTCATTCTTTTTATAAAACGTTTAGTTAAAGAACCTGGATCTTCTCCATTTTCTTTTGCCCTATTTATTATTTTGTCATCTACGTCAGTTATATTTCTTACATAATCAACCTTAAAATTTCTTAAACGAAGATATCTCACAACCATATCGAAACAGACAAAAGTTCTCGCGTGTCCTATATGACAGTCATCGTATACAGTCATGCCGCAAACATAGATCTTTACTTTATCTTTCTCTAAAGGATTAAGATTTTCTTTTCTACCGGTTAAAGAATTGTAAATCTTCATAAGTTTACAACTTGGTTTAGGCGGTTTATAACTCTTTCTTTCCCTAAGAGATTAGCTATATGATCTAATTCGGGTCCGGCTTTATCTCCAGTTAAAACAACTCTGATTGGTAAAAAAAGATCCTTACCTTTCTTTCCAGAAAAACTAGATAGTTCTTTCATTGCTGATTGCCAGTCAGGCCAATTCTTTTCTATAACTTCTGCTGCCTTAATGAAGAAATCATTATCTAAAGACTTAATTAGATCTTTTGTGTCCTTGTTCAATAGCATCTCATCGTTTAAAAGACTTTGGGCTATTACAGCAGCCTGCCGAGGGAAAATTATATTGTCTCTTACTATAGAGAGAAATAGATCTTTGTTGATATCCTTAGGAATTAAACCCTCTAGAAAAGGATCTAACCATTCTTTAAGACCCCCAATGCTCAAACCATCAACAACTTGCTTTTGCCAAAAATTCAGTTGATTTAGATCAAATCTACTTGGTGAAGTTGATATCTTTTTTATATCAAACTCTTTTGATAGATTTTTAAGAGATTTAAGTTCATTGTCTGAAATAGTATGACCAGTCCGCGCTAAATAATTAGAAACTGCTAAAGGAAAATATCCTTTCTCTCTTAATTCTTGCACTGACAGACTTCCATTTCTTTTAGATAATGGGGCACCATCGTCTCCAGTAAAAAGAGCAATATGAATATACTCAGGAGTGTCCAGTTCTAAAGCCTTGAGTAATGCTATCTGCCTGGGAGTATTACTAAGATGATCATCTCCTCGCATAACTAAATTAATACCCATTAAGGCATCATCTATGCTGTTTGCAAACATAAAAGTTGGACTTCCATCTTCCTTTCTTACAATGAAATCATCTAAATCATCTGAGTCAAATTTTTGTTCTCCTTTCACAAGATCAATGAACTGTATAGTTTCATTTTTTGGCATTCGGAACCTGTAAACATATTTAGACCCTTTCCTTAGTTCTTTTTCTATATCTTCTTCTGAAGCATGAGTCCAAACCCCTGGATACCTAGGGGGCTTGCCAGCTGCAAGTTGGTTTCGTCTTATAACTTTTAATTCTTCTTCCGTAGCGAAACAAGGATAAATTAAATTTTTTTTAATTAACTTCTCATAAAAACTTTCATAAATTTGTTTTCTTTCAGATTGAAAATAAGATTCTTCAGGTCCTTCAATTCTAGGACCTTCATCCCAATTTAATTCCATCCATAACAAATCTTCACAAATAGACTCAGCAAATTTTATTTTAGACCTTTCCTTGTCCGTATCTTCGATTCTAAGAACAAAAGACCCTTTTGATTTATTTCCTAAAAGAAAATTTAAGAGAGCTGTCCGCAAGTTACCCAGGTGCATGAGACCAGTAGGACTCGGACAAAATCTTGTTTTCTTGGTAGACATTTATAATTAATTAAAATGGAAGCCAATCCCTAAAGTTCGTATTATATCCTTCAGGATTTATCAATATTGAAGAAAATGAAACAAATCTTATTAATTAGCTGTTCTATATTACTTGCTTTAGGGGTTTTTTTTATTGTTTCTTCAAAACAAACTGAAAAGGAGGCTACAGTGGTTACTTTTGAAACA
>CAZMZZ010000027.1:0-19551 GCA_964571215.1 uncultured Gammaproteobacteria bacterium | reverse complement strand
CATCTACTTTGACTGTATTGCTTCCAGCATACTGCCCAAAGACAACTACATCTCCTTTTTTTACTGAAGGAGCTTGTATCTCTCCATTATCAAGAGTTTTTCCTGGGCCAACAGCCAGAACCTCTCCCTGAGAAGGCTTTTCTGCAGCAGAGCCTGGAATTACTATGCCGCCCTCTGTTGTTTCTTCCTCATCATTGCGTCTCACAATGACTCGGTCTCCTAAAGGTCTCAATTTCATGTGTTTATCTCCAAATTATTTTAATAAACTTACATACTTAAAAAAACGGTGCATAATTTTAATCAAGAATTCTAAGACGTCAACGTCAAATTGCTTAAAAATGTACACTAACAACTTTATATGTTGGGGTTGTAAATGAATATTCAAGGTTTTGATAAAATTTTTTTTATTTTTCCTCTTTAAATTCACCTTCTATATAACCCTTATTGGTCCTCTTATCTGTTGTAGTGCTAGGCATTTCAAAGAAAGTTAGATTTAAAATATTAAAGAGAAATGTTCTTGTAAAGGGTAATAAGCAAAAAGTTCCTAACAAATCAGTTACAAAACCAGGAATTAATAACAAAATTCCTCCAAGAGCTAAAAAAAAGCCAGTAATAATTTCTTCAGAGGGTAATTGTGCTTTCTCCAATTTTGCTTTTGCCCTAGTAAGAGTTTGTAATCCCTGTTGCCTTAACAGTATTAAACCAAGAAGAGCTGTTAAAATTATAAGGAACAGAGTGTTTATAGATCCAATAAAACTGCCCACCTCTATCAAAACAAAAATTTCTAAAATGGGTATTACTAAAATGCTTGGTAAAATATATTTCATTTTTTATTAATGTTTTTTTCTAACTTTGGGGCAAAAAGAAAATAAACAAGTAAACCTAATCCGTTTGCTAGAGTATCCAGCATCTCAGTAGACCTCGTCATTGTAAATCCTTGTAAAATTTCTAAAAGTAAACCATAACAAAAAAAGAAGAGAAGATTGATAAAAGTAACAGAATTATTTGAAGACCTGTCATAAAAGAAAAAAAGTAGAAGAAAAAGCAAAAAGTGAATAAATTTATCAAAATGTGGAAACGTGGAGATTGACTGGTTAGACGGAATGAGAGCAAATGTTGTTAATATTGCTACATACAGAAAGAAGATAAGTTTATTGATAACAAGCATAAGTAATTATTACGCTTCCTTGTCTATTGAAGAAAGCAATTTTTTCTTCAATACAATATAAGAAATGATAATAGCTGGTATGCCTAAGCTTGCTGCAATTAAGAAGAAATAATGATATCCAAAATCATTTACTAAAAACCCCGAGGAACTACCTATAAACCTTGAAGGAACTGTTCCTAACAAAAATAAAATTGCATATTGCGTAGCTGTATAACTTTGGGAAACTATTCTTGAAATAAATGTTATTGCAACAGTACCTATATATCCTTGATTTAAATTATCTAAACCTATAGTTACCCATAAAAAAGGTAAATCATTTGAAGGATTAAGGTCATTGCCTAGGTAGTTTAAATAAATAAAAGGTAAGTTTGTTAAACAAGTAAGAATAGCTCCATAGAATATGTTAACCTCTAGTCCCCAACGATGTACCAACAAACCTCCAATAAAAACTCCAGCTATTGTAACGAGAGATCCAAAGGCATTTGTAACTAAAGCAATTTCTGTTTCTGTAAAACCTATTTCTCTATAAAAAGGCATTGCCATCGGAGCCAAATACATATCACTTAACCGGTAAAAGAAAAGAAGAAGGAGAAGAAGGCTCAAACCAGTGCTATACCTCTCTTTTAAGTCAACAAAAGGGTCAATAAAAGAGTCTTTTAACCACTTTTTTGGTTCAGAATAGATTGATAAATAAGGCCTTACCTGTCTATCAGGTTCTTTCATTTTCAAAAATACAAAGATCGAAAGACCTAAAAAAATAAAAGCCACAGTAACGTAAGCTAAGTTGTATCCTATCAGCCCACCTAATATCAGACCTAAAACTTGAGATATATAAACCCCTCCAACTCTCCAACCTAATTGATAAATTGCTGCAGATTGGCCTAATTCTTCCTTCTCTACTAACTCAATCCTTAGAGCATCTAGACATATGTCCTGTGTTGCAGAGAAGAAAGCTAAAGCAAAAACACAAAACACCAATAAGCTTAGATTATTTTTGGGGTCATTGAACCCTATTGATATCAAAAATAAAAAAGCGAAAACCTGAGAGACTAAGAGCCAACTCTTCCTTTGCCCTAGATGCTTTAGTAAAGGTATTCTTAATCTATCTACGAGCGGTGCCCACAAAGCCTTTATAGAATAAGTTAAAAAAACTAAAGACAGTAACCCTATAGCAGCTCTATCTACTCCTGATTTCGAAAGCCAATAATTTAGAGGATCTACTATCATGCCGTAAGGAATGCCAGCTAACAACCCTAAAGGAAGGATTATTAATAAGTTTGGTTTTAAATAAGCTTTAAGTGAGATAACCCAAGAATTCATTTTTTAATCTCTTAGATTCTCAAACTGCAGAGGTATATTTATATCCGACTCTTTAAGCAAGTTCATTGCATTTTGTAAATCATCTCTTTTCTTACCTGAGACTCTTATAATTTCACCTTGAACAGATGTCTGTAATTTAATTTTTAAAGATTTTATTAATTGAGAAATTTTCTTGCTATTCTCCTGATCAATTCCTTCAATTAATAATATGTTCTGTCTAACATTTCCGGAAGAACCTTCTACTGTTTGAGTTTTTAGAGCTTTTAAATCAACACCTCTTTTCGCCAGAGATTCTCTTAAAATTTGTAACATCTGATGGAGTTGAAATTCTTCTTTAGAATTCAAAGTAATTGATCCTTCGTTTAAAGAAATATTCGCTCCAGTTCCTTTAAAGTCAAATCTATTCTGGATAACTCTATTAGCTTGGTCCACTCCATTAGTGACCTCATGAAGGTTTAATGCAGATTTAATATCAAATGAAGGCATATTTTCTCTCTAGTTTTTTATTAAACCATTATTGATCCAGAAATTTTCATAAAAAGAAAGTTTTTTGCTTTAAGATATAAATATGGTGTCTAAAATTATAGGTTAAACGGGAAACTGGTGATTACTCATAATCCAGTGCTGCCCTCGCAACGGTAATAGAAGTGATACTAGCAAAAGCCACTGCTTGAAGGCGGGAAGGCGCTAAATATATCTTTTAAATACTTCTTAAGCCCGGATACCGGCCATAATTTATTCAATTAGTTACGAAGGGTGACAGATGATAAAAAGATTAATAATTTTACTTTTTTGTTTAATCTCATTTTTCTTAAAAGCAGAAGAAGATTCTATGGAAGAAGTGGTTTCTATAGCTTCCAAAATCCATAAATCTAAAAATATAATTTCTTCAACAATCGATATAGTTGATGCTAAAGAATTAGAAAGACAATCAGCAAAAGATTTATTAAGTATACTAAGTGATTCCCTGGCAATAGATACAAGTAGTTATGGAGGGCTTGGACAGGTAAGTTCTGTTTTTTTAAGAGGAACAAATAGTAACCATACTATCTTTCAAATAAATGGAGTAAAAATAAATCCCTCTTCAGCAGGCGGGGCATCAATTTATAGTTTAGATGCTGATGTAATATCAAAACTAGAGATCGGATCAGGAGCTTTTTCCTCTATTCATGGTTCAGAGGCAATTGGTGGAATTGTAAATATTTCAACAATACCTCAAGACCAAGAGGGTAAATCTAAGGTTAGAATACATTTTGGAAAAAATAGATTTAGAAAAAAAAGTGCTTCTTTCTATTCGAATAAAGAAAAAGTAAAGTTAAATGTTATTTTTTCAGATACAAGTACAGATGGTTTTCCTATTTTTAAAACCTCCACCTTAAGAAGAGGTTTTGAGAACAAGACCCTTGTAGCTTCTATAAGCCAACAACGACAAAGATCTAATGTTCTATTTTCTTCCTGGTCCTCCAAAGGAAGAACTCAATATTTAGGGTTTGATCTAGCCCCTCTGTCCCAATATTACAACAATGAAGCTCATGCTTTAAGCGTGTTGTTTAATAACAATAAGGATTATAAGTTTTTAATAAGAATAAATGCATTTGAGGATTTAATCCTACAAGAACAAGAAAACTTCATAAATGATATAGATCTAACTAGAACAAAGAGGATTAATTTAGAATTAATTATCAACAAAACTTTCTACCACAAAAACTCGCTTGCTGTAGGATATTCCTTAGAAGACGAAGAAATAGACTATTCAAGTTTTGGAACAAAATTTGATAAGAATGTTAAAACGGAATCGTTTCTAGGAGAGGCAAAACTTTGGAGAAAGAAAAAAGGTGCCAATATTTCTTTTAGAAATATAAACCATAAAGTATTTGGGAATCAAAAGGCTTGGAATATCAGCTTAATCAGATTAATCAATAATAATCATTCTATTATTCTGAGTTCTGGTACAGCCTTTAGATCACCTAACAGCTCAGAATTATATGGATATGGAGCAAATAAACTTCTTATCCCTGAAACATCTAAAAGCCATGAAATAATTCTTAAACACAACTTAAAATACAGCTCATTTAGTTCCGTGGTTTTTAAAAATAAAACTTCTAATCTAATAAATTTTGATTATGATCAAAACTTCTTAAGAAATATTGATAAAAGCTTAACTAAGGGTGCTGAATTAAGATTTAGATGGGAAAATAAAATTATAAATGGAAGGGTTATTTTAAGATTACAAGAACCAATAGATGGCCAAGGCAACCTACTTCTTAGAAGATCAAAAAAATCTCTTGGAATGAATCTTTACAAAACTTTTAAGGGAAATACGGTAAATTTTAATTTTTCTGCTTTTGGCAAAAGAAAAGATTTTTCTAAAAAAACTTTGTCTGGATATTTTTTGGTAAATATAGCCTTATCTAGAAAAGTTTCTAATAATGTTCTTTTAAATTGCAAAATAGAAAATATTTTTAATAAAGAATATTTTACAGCTAGTGGAATGAGTGGTTATTATCAAAATCAAGATAGGTCTTTATGGTTCAATATCAAATATACTTTTAGGAGATAATACTTGAAAAATAGAATAACAAGAGTCACTACGAAAAAAGGTGATGATGGAACTACTTCAAGTGCTCAAGGATCCAGAATATCTAAATCTGATAATTTAATAGAGGCCTTAGGAAACTTGGATGAGCTAAATTCATGGATAGGATTATTAGTTACTCTAAATAAACTAAGTAGAGAAAAAGATCTTCTACAGAAAATCCAGAATTCTCTCTTTGATATAGGAGGAAACTTGTCTTCCGATTCCATTGATTCTTCAAAAACTTTCGGAGTTAAAGATATAGAAGATAAAACAAAAAAGATTAATAAGGATCTTCCATATTTAAAAAACTTTGTCCTGCCAGGAGGTTGTAAAGAATCAGCTATGATTCACATTTGCAGAACTGTTTGTAGAAGAGCAGAAAGATCTTTAGTAAAGGCAGAAGTAAATCAAAATGTTGGAAAAAACTGTTTAATATACCTTAACAGACTTTCAGATTTTCTCTTTGTCTTAGCTAGAAAAGTACAAAAAGATTCAGGAACTGAAGAAACTTTGTGGTCTCAAGATTAATTAATCTATAAGGTTTCTATATTTATCCCAATCAAAAGAATTCCCTGGATCTGTCTTTCTTCCAGGAGCAATATCCTTATGTCCAACAATTCTATCCTTTGAAATAGATGGGTAATGTTCTAAAAGACAGTTAGTTACCTTTACTAAGGATAAATATTGTTCTTCTGTATAAGGAATAGTATCAGTTCCTTCAAGTTCAATGCCTATAGAGAAATCATTACACTCTTTTTGTCCTTTAAATTCTGAAACTCCTGCATGCCAAGCCTTTTTACTAAAAGCAACGAATTGTAGAAGACTCCCTTGTCTATCTATTAACAAATGACTAGATACTTTAAGATCTTTAATTTCATTGAAATAGGGATGAAGTGATGAATCTAGTTTGTTAAGGAAAAAATTCTTTATGTAGTCGTCACCAAATTTACCTGGGGGTAGACTAATATTATGAATAACCAAAAGACTGGGTTCCATTCCATTAGGTCTATCAGAGAAATTTGGAGACTCTACAACTTCTGCCTGATCAAGAAGATGATTTGTTAAGGTAAGCAATGAAGCTCCTACTTAGTTTTTTTCTCTTTATGCATAATAGGCTTGTCTTTCCAAGATTTGTTTCTCTTTCTTGACAAACGGTTCCCTTTCTTTCTTTTTCTAAAAGAAGACTTAAGCTCTCTTCTATCAAGGACATCATCTGCGTTCTTGTCTGCTTCTTCAAATCTCTTCTTTAATGGAGCAAGAAACTCTCCTCTTGATATCTTATTATTAGAATCAGTATCTAGCATTTGAAATTTTAAGTTCCTGGCAACTCTTGGACCTACCTTTTCACCTTCAGCTAATTCATTGGTAGACAAAAAGCCATTATCATCCTTGTCTATAGTCTCAAAGATAGCCTCACTTATTTCTCTCCTTTCTTTGGAAGATGCTCCTAACATAGAAATATCTCGAGGCCTAAATCTATTTTTTGGAACCCCTTTGTTATGACTAAATTCTTTTCTATCTATCTTATTATCATCATTCCTATCTAACCTATCTGCCATTCTTGTAAATTTTTTTTCCTTTATTAGTTCTTCCTGCTTACCCAACTCTGCACTGGTTAGATTTCCATCAGCATCTTGATCTAGTTTAGAAAACCACCTTTCACTTTTTAAGCTAAACTCTGTAAAACTCAAAACCCCGTTCCTGTCTTTATCCATTAACCATGCATTTTGTTTCTTTGACCATACTTCTGAATGAACATTAGGAATAAATAAAAGCAATACAAATACAAATAAAAATTCTTTCAATCTTCCCATGTTTACTCCTTAAAAAATAAAGTTATCATTTTATTCTTAATAAAGACAAGGCTAAATGTATTAAGTTCAAAAAGTGTCTAGCTCCTTAACTCTTTTGGTAACTTGAAGAAAATGCCTTCATCTTGTCTAACCTTTCTACCAAATACCTCAGCATTAAGTCTGGATTGTAGTGAATCTAATAAGTCATTTACTAGGTGCTCTGGAGCTGAAGCACCTGAAGTTACTCCAATTGATTTCTTTCCCTCAAACCAACTAATATCTAGATCTACTTCACTATCAATAAGATAGGAATCTACACCTGATCTTTGTGCGATTTCTTTTAATCTATTTGAGTTAGAACTATTCTTAGAGCCTATAACTAGGATGATATCGCATTCTAGAGCGAGTTGTTTTACTGCATCCTGTCTGTTCTGAGTGGCGTAACAAATATCATCTTTTCTAGGCCCTATAATTAAAGGAAACCTTTTTCTAAGAATTTCAATAATCTCACCTGTATCATCAACTGATAGGGTTGTCTGAGTTACAAAGGCTAAATTTTCAGGATTTTTTATCTTAACAGTTTGTGCATCATCCTTGGATTGAACAAGATAAATATCTCCCTCCTTAGAAGAGTCATATTGTCCCATGGTGCCCTCTACTTCAGGATGATTAGCGTGACCAATTAATATACATTCTCTTCCTGCTCTAGAATGAAGTTCTACTTCAGAATGCACTTTACTTACCAAAGGGCAAGTAGCATCAAATATTTCTAGTCCTCTTTGATGGGACTGATTCTGAACCTCCCTTGAAACCCCATGCGCGCTGTATATTACAGTTCCACTCTTAGGTACTTCTGAGACTTCTTCTACAAATACTGCACCTAATGCTCTTAGACTTTCTACAACTGTCTGATTATGCACTACTTCATGCTTTACATAGACTGGGGGACCCCTTAATTCGATCACCTTTTTGACGATTTCTATGGCTCTACCAACACCAGCACAGAATCCCCTTGGGTTAGCTAATATTATTTTCATGGTTTGTTGCAGCTTGAAAAAACAAAAAGTAGATTAAATATACAGTTATTCCAAGAGTAATAAAACTGTCAGCTAAATTAAAAACATAAAAAGAATATGCTTTGTAATAAACATGAATAAAATCTATAACATGACCCAATAAAACCCTATCGATAAGGTTGCCTAAACCTCCGCTAAATATAAGTAATAAAGAAGTAGTTTCTAGGTAATGATGAGAGTTTCTATTAAAGATCAACAAAAGAATATAAGTTAACACAAAAGCAACTACTAATACTAAAACCCATCTAGTAATAACTCCTCCACTACTAAAAAAGCTAAATGCTACTCCAGTATTGTGCAGTAATGTGAAGTCCAAGAAAGAACTTAGGTTAATTGATTCTCCCAGAGATAAACTTGAAGAAATAAAAAGCTTAGAAATTTGGTCTATTCCAACCAAAAGAACTATTGTCAATATTCGAGCGATAAACATTTCTTAGGCAAATATTCTGTTTTCACCCTTACCTTCAATATTTTCTATGCACCTCTCACAAATAGTTGGATGCTTTTCTATTGATCCTACTTCAGGTCTGCTATGCCAACACCTCTCACATTTTTCATGCTTAGTTTTAAAAAGATTAATTTTTAGTCCCTTAATGTCAGTTTCTTCTCCTTTACCATTTTCGGGAAGAATCTTAGCTTCTGAGGTTATGAAGATGAATCTCAATTCTTGAGAAAATTTATTAAAAATATCTCCTAGTTCTTCTGAGCAGATTAGTTCTAGTTCAGCGTCTAAAGCAGAACCTATCTCTCCTGAATTTCTTAAAGACTCTATGACCTTATTAACTTCTGATCTAACTTTAAGTATTTTTTGCCAATCACTATCAGAAATAGATCCTTGAGAAGAGCAAACCCAATCTTCATACCATTCAGATAAATGTACTGACTCTAGATCTTTGTGATACAAACGCCAAGCTTCTTCTGCTGTAAAGCTTAATATAGGAGATATCCACCTTACTAAGGATTCTAAGATCTGAAATAAAGTAGTTTGACAAGATCTTCTGGCTAAAGAGTCTGAGGTGCAGGTGTATAGACGATCTTTTAGAACATCTAGATAGAAACCACCCAAATCATTAGCGCAAAAATTGTGTATTTTGTTAAAAGCTGAGTGGAATTGATAGTTTTGATAATCTTCAACTAGCTCTTTTTGTAATTTCCTGGTTTTAAATTCCATATAACGATCTATTTCAGTTAATTCTTCTTCTTTTAGTCTCATTTTTGAATCAAAATCATGTAAGTTTCCTAGCAAAAAACGTAAAGTATTTCTTATCCTTCTATACATGTCTGTTACGCTTTGGAGTCGATTTTCAGATATAACCATTTCATTTCTAAAATCACTAGAAGCAATCCAAGCTCTTAAAACATCCGCTCCTCTAGAATTCCAGATTTCTTGAGGTGAAATAGTATTCCCTAAAGATTTAGACATCTTTTCTCCATCAGCATCAATTACAAAACTATGAGTTAAAACTTCTTTATAAGGAGGTTTGTCATTCATTGCCATACTAGTTAATAAAGAAGATTGAAACCATCCTCTGTGCTGGTCAGAACCTTCTAAATATAAATCTGCGGGAAACTGCAAATTAGAATCATGCAATACGCAAGCATGCGTTACTCCTGAATCGAACCAAACATCTAGAATGTCTGTGATTTTTTCATAATCTTTTGAATCTTTGATCAATTCTTCAATTTTAACTTCATACCAGTACTCTATCCCCTGTTTTTCAATGTTTTTAGCTATTTGTTCAATTAATTCAGTAGTCTCTGGATGAAGTTCTCTAGTTTCCTTATGAATCAAAAGAGGAATTGGAACACCCCAAGCCCTTTGCCTTGATATACACCAGTCAGGTCTTTCTAGCATGCTAGCCATCCTCGTTTGACCCCATGATGGCTCCCAATTAACTTTGGAAATAGCTTTCTTGCTTTTATCAAGCAATGATCCTTCTCTCATGCCTATAAACCACTGAGGGGTTGCCCTGAACATTAAAGGAGTCTTGTGTCTCCAACAATGAGGGTAACTATGTTTATAATCCATAACACAGAAAAGTGTTCCCTCTTTATCTAAAATTTCTATTATTTTTTCATTGGCACTAAATGCAAACAATCCACCTACATGTTCTTCATCTGAGTTAAAAGTACCATTGTTTCTTACTGGACTAAGGATTTCTAAGTCGTATTTTTTGGCTACTGTATAATCTTCAAGCCCATGGCCTGGAGAGGTATGCACAATTCCCGTACCAACTTCAGTGGTTACATGATCTCCTGTTATGAACTTAGAGAATCTTTCTAGATAAGGATGTTTTGCTTCTAGCCCTTCTAATTCTGATCCTTTGCAAGTTCCTAATATCTTAAATTCCTTTATCCCAATCCGCTCCATAGTAATCTCTATAAGCTCTTTACCAATTATAAGACCGACGTCTTTTGAGTCTTTTTTTACATGAACTAAGCTGTAATCAAAATCTTTATTAACAGTAAGAGCAACATTTCCTGGTAGTGTCCAAGGTGTAGTTGTCCAACTAACTGCATATACTGAGAATTCAAGATCTTTTTTGAAAAGAGTTTGAATAGTTTTTGCTTCCAAGGAAAAACCAAAGTCTATAGCAGGTGAAATTTTATCTTTATATTCGACTTCTGCCTCAGCAAGAGATGAGCTGCAATCAACACACCAATGAACAGGTTTATCTCCTCTTTTTACATATCCTTTCGAAATTATTTTCCCTAATGATCGGACAATGCCAGCTTCAAATCTTTTGTCCATAGTGAGATAAGGGTTATCCCACTCTCCAATAACACCTAATCTTTTAAATTCCTGCTTTTGTATTTCTATTTGTTCTTTTGCATAATCCCTACAGGCTTGCCTAAATTCAGCAGCACTTATCTTGTCTCCTACTTTTCCTTTTTTCTTTTCTACATTCAGTTCGATAGGTAGACCATGACAATCCCAGCCAGGCTTATAAGGAGCGTATTTTCCGCTCAAAGACTGAGATTTAATTACTATATCTTTAAGAGTTTTATTTACTGCATGGCCAGTATGGATAGCTCCATTAGCATAAGGAGGTCCGTCATGAAGAATAAACTTTTTCTTACCTTTTCCTTTCTCTTCTAATCTTTTATTTAGGTCTATCTCTTTCCAATATTCTAATATTCCTGGCTCTTTATTGGGAAGGTTGGCCTTCATAGCAAACTCAGTTTTAGGAAGATTTAGAGTTTCTTTATAGTCTTTCATGATAGATTTTTTTGCACTTTATACGAAATAACTCTCAGCAATGGAAATATCTTTGAATATCTGAACTTTTAAGGCCTCTAAGTTTTCAAACTTTTTTTCGTCCCTTACTTTCTTTATAAACTCCACTGTTAACTTCTGACCATAAATGTTTTCTGAGAAATCTAATAAATGTACCTCCAAAACAGGTAATTCCCCACCGATAGTAGGTCTTATTCCCATATTTGCGATACCCCTAAGCTCCTTCTTCCCTAAAAACGATTTAACAATATAAACACCAGAAATTGGCAATTTATTTTTTGGAAGCCATAAATTAGCTGTTGGTATACCTAATTGAGCTCCAAGTTGATTTCCATAAACTACTTTACCTGAATAAGTAAAAGACCTTCCTAACAATTTACTGGCTAATTCGAACTCATTCTTTGTTAAGGCTTCTCTTATTCTAGTGCTACTTACCCTTTCCCCATTTATTTTAAATGTTTCTGTTTTGATAACTTCAATAGAATTTTCTTTACCCCAATTTCTCAAAAGTTGGAAGTCTCCTTTTCTATTAGCACCAAATCTAAAGTCATCTCCAATTATAAGTTTCTTTATATTAAGCTCTAGTAAGATCTTGTCTAAAAAATCTTCAGGCGTCATAGATTTCAATTGATTATTAAATTTTAAGAAGAAACCAAAGTCCACTCCCAGCTCCTTCATTTTCCTGACCTTTTCTTGCCAAGGAAATATTCTAGGAGGTTTGTCTGAATCTACGCCCAAAGCTTCAGAAAAAAATTCTTGAGCATGTGGCTCTGTAAATATAATCATCTTCTTTAAACCTTCATTATTAGCTTCTTTTTGCATTGAAGATAAGATTTGTTGATGACCTAGATGTAGCCCATCAAAGTTTCCTATTGTGGCAACATTGGAGACTGTAGGAAATTTTGATTTATAAATTTCAATATTATTTATACCCCTAATCAAATACATTGCTATCCCTTCAAATTAATTAACCTTAATCCCAAGAGCCATAAAACTAAAACATAACTAACTATAGCAACAAGAATAATAACTAAAAGATTAATAAATCTATTAAGTTGCCCTAATTCTCTCCATGCTGATGTTTCCACATTTAAATAATCAACTGCTATAAACATCATTAAGCAAGCTAGTCCTAGCCTTCCAAGAAAAATTAACCATCCTGGTTCTAGATGGTAAATCTTATTTTTTAATAAAATTAACAATAATAAAATTGCACTAAAATATGCTGCAATTGAACTTGCAACAGCTAAACCAACATGATTCATGCCTATATAAAAAGCTAGTATCCATGCTAAAAAAGCGTTCAAAAGCATTGCTGATAAAGCAACTTTTACTGGAGTTTGAGGTCTTTGCTGAGCAAAAAATCCTGGTGTTACAACTTTAATTAGCATAAATGCCACTAATCCAAATGCTAGTGCTATAAGGCTTGGTGAAGCCTGTGAAGTATCAAAAGCCGAGAATTCTCCTCTCTCAAACAAAGTTAATATGATAGGTTCCGATAAAACAACTAATCCTACTATTGAAGGCAAACCGACTAATAAAACTAATCGTATAGCCCAATCCATTGTCATAGAGAAAGATTTTTGATCTTTAGTCTGGTGTAAAGATGAAAGTTTAGGAAGAATCACCGTACCTATAGCAATAGCAAATATACCCAAAGGAAGTTGCATTAATCTATCAGAGACATAAAGCCAAGTGGGACTTCCAGTTGGTAGAAAGGATGCCAAAATAGTATCTACAAGCATGTTTAATTGGCTCACTCCCCCAGCAATGACACCTGGTATCATAAGATAAGCTACTTTCCTTACTCCTGGATGCTTTAGGTCTAATGAAAATTTTGGAAGTAAATTTAGTTTTACTAAAGGATAAACTTGTATCAGGAGTTGAACGCATCCTGCAAAAAACATTCCCCAAGCAATTGTATAAATAGGGAGTTCATAGTGAGGAGCAATCCAGACTGCACTACAAACTAATACTAGATTATAAAAAACGGGAGTTAGTGCAGGAACTGAGAATTTTCCATAAGTATTCATTATAGAACCAGACAAAGCTACTAAGGAAACAAAAAGAAGATAAGGAAATGTTATTCTTAGTATATCTACAGCTAAATCTTTTTTTATTGGTTCTGTATAGAAACCTGGAGCAAAAATTAGAACAAAAAGAGGGGTAATCAATAAAACTATGACTGTAATAACTAAAAGTATGGAACAAAGAGAACCGAAAACATTATTTATCAATAACCTTACTTCCTTTTCAGATTTATTCTCCTTATACTCAGACAAAACAGGAACAAATGCTTGGTTGAAAGCTCCTTCTGCAAATATTCGTCTAAAAACATTTGGTATCTTAGTAATTACTACATAAGCATCAAGAGCAATTCCAGCCCCTAAAAGTGAAGTAAAAACAATATCCCTAAGCAGACCAAGGATTCTAGAAATAAAAGTCCAAAAACTGACTATACTAGAGCTAGCCAGCAACTTAATTGAGTTCAATGTTGTAACTGAATCTGGTTTATCTGAATTCAGGCTTAATCCTCTTTTGAGTGCTTTGGTTTAAGATCTAATGAAACAGAGTTAATACAATATCTCAAACCTGTAGGTTCGGGACCATCGGGGAAAACATGCCCTAAATGAGCTTTACAATTTTTACAATGGACCTCTATTCTTCTCATGCCTACAGATAAATCCTCTTGAGTCTCAACGCTTTCATCAGAAAACGGTTCCCAAAAGCTTGGCCATCCTGTTCCTGAATCATATTTACTCATAGAGTCAAAAAGATCTGCCCCACAGCAGATGCAACTATATGTTCCTTCAGTCTTTGTGTCATTGTATTCTCCACTAAAAGCTGGTTCTGTTCCATGTTCTTGAGTTACATAACGTTGTTCAGGGGAAAGAGTTTTGTTATCTTTTTCTCTACTCATAAAATCTATCCTGATGAAGCTTTCTTTAATACTGAAAGATAGGAATTTTCTATGCACATCTTATCTAAAAAACCATTCTTTTTAAGCATATTATGGGCTTTTCTTAAGTTATACCAAGGGCAACTTGTAAATAAATGATGTTCTAAATGATAATTAACATTATGAGGTACCATTAAATAACGGATAACTGGGGAGGCAAGGGTTGTTCTAGTGTTGTTCAGGTTATTTTCATTAGGAACCATTACATGTTCTGCTATATTCCTAATTCTTATTATTAAGCTGTAATAAGTAAAAGAAGGAAGCCACCAGAGTAAAAAGAAAATATACCAGTTAAAGAAATAAGCAATGAAAAGAAAGATAACAAAGTTAGAAACTAAGAAACCCATTAATTTATTAGAAACCTTAATGAACTTTTTAGGAAAGTTGTCTGCCTTGGAAGAAAAAACAGAACTTAAAGTTGAAGAGTATCTCTTCCAACCAGTCAATCCAGCTAGATCTCTAAATATCTTTCTCCTTAGACTTGCTTTGGATATTGGGAATGGAGCTGACAATATGAGGTCAGGATCTTTCTGAGTTTCAGTAAATTTATGATGTTTTAGATGATAAGGTCTATAAGGTCTAGTGTCTTGAAATATAGGATAAGCACATAGCCATTGTGAAACCCAATCATTTATTTTTAAGTTAGAAAAAAGTAATTTGTGGGCTCCTTCATGCATCAAAACAGCAAGGGCAAACTGTCTACTTCCAACAACGATTAAACCTATTAAAAAGGTTACCCAAGACGGATAAGAATAGAACAACCACAAACACATGACTATTTGAGACCAGTTTGAAATAATAGACAGCACATTTCTCCAGTCTTGACGAGTCTTTATTTCATTTAACTGATCTTGAGTTAAAAGTTCATAAATTTTTGTATCTTTTGCCATGTACTTATATTTAAAAATATGATTATATCGAAGCATCTCAAAGTATGAAAAATAGTAATCAGAAATAATCCTGAACAAAATATAACTTAAGAGGTTTATATGACTAATATTGGCTTTTGGAATCTTGCAAAAAATGATCCAACTAAGTTAGCTTTAATTGATCCTTTTGAGAATAAATGGACCAGAGGAGATTTGCATGATTTAAGTAACCAAATAGTTCACGGCTTAAGGGGCTTAGGTATGCAAAAAGGAGATAGTGTTGCTGTTGTACTATCAAACAGTGCTGAATATTATGCTATTAGCCTTGCTTGCACCCAGTCGGGTTTTTATATGGTACCAATAAACTGGCATCTAGCAGGACCTGAAATAGCTTATATATTGTCTGATAGTGAAGCAAAGGTATTTTTTGGATCCAACGAAAATAAAGAAATTTCAGAAGCCTGTAGGATTGCAGTAAAAGAATCTAATTTTCCTAAAGAGCAATGCATTACATTAGGAGAACTTAATGATTTTATCAATTTTAATGACTTTATTGGAAACCTACCGGTAAATATCCCCGATCAAAGAACGCCTGGAAGTGTTATGAATTATACTTCGGGAACCACAGGGAAACCAAAAGGAGTAAAAAGAGATTTAGTAGATGGAGACCCTGATGAAATTGCTTCATTATTTGCTATGTTTTTGGGATTATTTGGTATAGAGGCAGAAAAAGGAAACGTTCATATATGCGCTTCTCCGCTTTACCATACAGCCCCTTTGTTATGGTCAAGTACTTCCTTGCATCTTGGTCACACAGTGGTATTAATGTCTAAATTTGATCCAGAAAAGATGCTTGGTCTAATAGACAAATATAAAGTCACTACTAGCCATATGGTTCCTACCCAATTTCATAGATTATTAGCACTGCCTGAAGAAGTTAGAAATAAGTATGACTGCTCTTCTGTTCAAAGGATGATTCATGCTGCCGCTCCATGCCCACCTCACATCAAGCAGAAAATGATTGAATGGTGGGGAAAAAGTATTTATGAATATTATGCAGCCACAGAGGGAGGAGGTACCATGGTCTCGCCTGAAGAATGGCTTAAATATCCAGGTACAGTAGGAAAAGCCTGGTTGGGATCTGATATTAAAATACTTGATGATAATAAAAATGAATTAGGCAACGACCAAGAGGGTACTGTTTATATGCTTTTAGGCTCAGCTCAATTCGAATATAAAGGAGATAAACAAAAAACTGAAGAAAGTAGATGGAACGATTACTTTACTGTTGGTGATATTGGATATCTAAATAATGCAGGATATCTTTTTTTGTGTGATAGAAGGACAGATATGATTATCTCTGGAGGAGCCAATATATACCCGGCAGAAATTGAAAATGTTTTTTTAATGCATCCCAAAGTTACTGATGTTGCTGTATTCGGGATTCCTAATGAAGAATGGGGAGAGGAGATAAAAGCTGTTGTCCAGCTAAACGAAGGTCTTATAGGTGAGGATAAATTAAGTAAAGAAATTTTAGAATTTTGCTCGAAACATCTAGCTAGAATGAAACTTCCTAAGTCAATTGACTACTTGAAAGAATTACCTAGAGATCCTAATGGTAAGTTATACAAAAGAAGATTAAGAGATCCTTATTGGGAAAAGAAAAAGTAAATTTTTTTAACTTAGATGGAATTTCAAGTTGCAGACCTTTTTGAAGCGGTAACAGATCAAATACCTGAAAGAGAAGCATTAATTCTTGGACAGAAAAGACTAACTTATTCTCAACTTGATAAGAAGTCTAATAAAGCTGCCCACATGTTAAAAAAAATTGGAATAAGCAAAGGTGATCATATAGGTATTTATGCATACAACTGTATTGAGTGGATAGAGGTTATGTTGGGGGCCTATAAGATAGGTGCAGTTCCAATTAATATAAATTATAGGTACGTAGAAGAAGAGTTAGCTTATTTAATTGGAAACTCTGATATGGTGGCTATAGTTTATCAAAGTCAATTCGCCCCGCTTCTAAAAGCTATAAAAGATAGAACACCTAGTCTTAAAGAATATATACACATCAAAGAATCTGACGAAGAACTTCCTAAATCCTTTAATCAAGAAAGCAAAGAATATAAAACTCTTATTGATATAGAAAGTGAAGAAAGGAGTTTTGAAAAAAGATCTGGTAAAGATATGTACGTCCTTTATACAGGTGGAACTACCGGACTGCCAAAAGGAGTAATGTGGACTCAAGAGGATGTGATTATGACACTTGGCGGAGGGATTGATCATTTAACAGGTGAGAAATTCCCTTCCCCTGAAGGAATGTCAAAAAAATGTCTTGCTGACCAAATCACAGCACTAGCATTAGCTCCATTGATGCATGGAGCTGCCCAATGGCAAGCACTAAATAGTTTCTTTTCAGGATGGAAATTAATTTTAAACGATCAAAAAAATTTTAATGCGAGTTATATATGGAATCTAATAGCTAAAGAAAAAGTCCAGAATCTAACTATTACTGGAGATGCTATGGGAAGACCTTTAGCAGATGAACTACCTCAGGTGTTTAAAGATAATATAAATATAGACTCATTAAGTATACTTTCAAGTACAGCAGCCATTTTTAGTTCGGTAATTAAAGATGAGTTTTTAAATTTTCTCCCAAACCTTCTTATTATAGATGCAGTAGGATCTTCAGAAACAGGTTCTACTGGAATTAATATTTATGATAAAAATGCAAAAAAGAAAAATGCAGGTGGTCCTACCTTTGATAGACCTAAACATTCAACAATTCTTCACCCTAAAACCTTAACTCCCATAAAGGAAACTGACACCGAAACTATAGGTTATTTAGCAAGATCAGGAAATGTCCCTATCGGTTACTACAAAGATAAAAAGAAGTCAGCCAGTACGTTTGTTGAAGTGAACAAAACTAAATATTCTCTCCCTGGGGATCAAGCGAAATTTAATTCTAAAGGTCAAATAGTTTTACTCGGTAGGGGTTCGGTATCTATTAATTCTGGAGGGGAGAAGATATTTCCTGAAGAAGTAGAAGCAGCTCTAAAAGCTCATCCAAAGGTATTTGATTGTTTGGTTGTTGGCATTCCAGATAAAAGATGGGGTGAGAAAGTAACAGCCATCATTCAGTCTAGAGACGGGAAAAAGATAAAAATGAATGACTTAAAGACTGCTTGTAAAACTTATGTAGCGAGTTATAAGTTCCCTAAAGAGTTAAAATTTGTAAAAAGAATAAAGCGATCTCCAAGTGGAAAACCAAATTATATCTGGGCAAAAGACCAAGCAATAAAAAAACGGCCACATTAAGCGACCGTTTCTTAAACTTATAAATTAATTTGAAGGTGCACGCATTAAGTAAGTGTTGTATTGCCTTTGAATATCACACTCAACTATACCTTCAAAAACGTTCTGCCCTCTAAGGATGCCCCCTCCATTTACAAATGCCTCGGCAAAGGTTCCTTGGTCACTAAAAGAACTTCCAACTAGGAGTTTAAAATCCCAAGAAGCATTTATAGGATTACCAGGTCCTTTAAACATGGCCCAAGCCCCTGAAGAAAGCCCTAAGCTATCTAAATATTTATTCCATTCAGACCAAGCTCCCATCAGATCCATAACACCTTTACCTTCACTCATGGTGCAGTTTGATACTGAAACTAAGAATGGGTCTTCTGAGGGTTCAGTTGTAGATTCTCTTAGAGTGAGAGTTCCGTAAGCTGCATGTGTAGGACAATCCCAAACTTTTCTAAATTTGTCTAATTGATCATTACCAGCTGACCCTGCAAGCTTTTCTTGCGTAGAAGCTGAATCTTGCCAAGTAGGCCAAGCTCCTAGCCACACTCCATCTACATCATAGTCTGAAGAAGTAATAAAGTTTGGAATCATCAACCAAGCTGCATAACTAGGTGTTTCTTTGTCTGCATACTTATTCCAACTATCAGCTACTCTGAGTAAATCTGAGGGGCCTTTGCCTTCTTCAAACTTACATTGGTAAGATTCCATTGGAAAGAAGTTTGGAACATGATTATCAGCAAACATTAAGTTAGTGCTGAATAATAAAAGAAAAACAACACTAGATTTAATAAGTTTTAACATAATTTATCCTCTATAGATTAGTTTAAAAATTTATACTTTCCATCTTATCAAAACCTAACTAAAAGTATAAAAAGAAATTTTTTTGCAAACTTAGTGTCTTTCGTTTCTAAAAAGAATACTTCTTACCCATGTTAAAAATGAATTCTTTTTTAGATCTAAACGATCTAGTTTATCGTACAAGTCTTCTAATGATTTAGGGTTCTTAAATAAATCAATTCTTGTGAAGGATTCTTTAGATGGATCTAGTTCTTTTATTACCTTAGCAGGATTTCCTCCAACTATTACATTGCTTCTCACATCTTTTACTACGACTGCACCAGCTGCTACTATACTGTTCTCTCCTATAGTTACTCCTTTTCCTACTACAGCTCTATCTCCAATCCAAACATTGTCTTCAAGCAATACAGCTTTTGTCTTTCCAACAGGCTCAGCTCTATTGTAAA
>CAZMZZ010000026.1:0-19962 GCA_964571215.1 uncultured Gammaproteobacteria bacterium | reverse complement strand
GATAACGTCTTTTATGGACAGCGCTTTACTGAGATGCTCTTAAGAGCTGCAGCTCAGGAGTCTGGAGCAACAGTCTTTGGATACTATACTAAAGAACCAGAAAGATTCGGGGTAGTAGAGTTTGATAAGAATGGAAAGGCGGTAAGCATAGAAGAGAAACCTCCTCAACCTAAATCAAATTTTGCTGTTACTGGTTTATATTTTTATGACAAAAAAGTAGTAGATTTAGCAAAAAGTATTACTCCTTCTTCAAGAGGTGAGCTTGAAATTACTGATTTGAATAATAAATATTTAGAAACAGGAGAATTAAGGGTAGAACTTCTTGGTAGAGGTTTTGCTTGGTTAGATACTGGTACACATCAGGCATTACTAGAAGCAAGCCAGTTTGTTCAAACTTTAGAAAATAGACAAGGCCTTAAAGTTGCTTGTCTTGAAGAAATAGCTTTTAAACAGGGTTGGATTGATAAAGAGAAGTTAAGAAGACAAGCAAAAAAGATGGGTAATACACCTTATGGGCAGTATTTACTGGATTTAACGAATAATAGTTAGTATGAAGATCACTAAGTGCGTAATAGAAGGCGTGTATATCATTGAACCTAAAGTATTTAAAGATAAAAGAGGTCTTTTTTTGGAAACTTTTAGAGTTTCCCAATATAGGAATGAAGTGGGTATCGCAGAGACCTTTGTGCAAGATAGTATTTCGAGATCGTCTAAAGATGTCTTACGTGGAATGCATTTTCAAAAAAATAATCCTCAAGGAAAATTAGTACACGTTTTGAAAGGAGAAGTATTCGATGTAGTAGTAGATATTAGAAAAGACTCTAAAACTTTTGGGCACTGGGTAGGAGAGTATCTTAATGAGGAAAATAGGAAACAATTTTGGATACCACCTGGCTTAGCTCATGGTTTTGTAGTTATAAGTGAATATGCAGACTTATATTATAAATTAACCCAATATTATGATGCTGCAGATGAAGGTCGCTTAATTTGGGATGATGCTGATGTTGGGATTAAATGGCCAATTAAAAAACCATTGCTTTCAAAAAAAGATCAAAAGGGTTTATCGTTAAAAGAGCTTTAAAATATTTTTTCTTTTAGAAAAAGGATTTTTTAAATACTTAAGTTAATTTCAGAAAAAATGAGCAAAAAAGAAAAAAAAGAGTGCAGACTTTGTAATCGTATAACTCGAGAGATAGTTGACTTAGGCTTCTCCCCTCCGGCAAATAATTTTATAGATACAATTGGTGGCGAGGTTACCAGTTTTCCTTTGGTTGTAGATTTTTGTGATAACTGCAAATGTATACAATTGAGAGATTGTTTGGATGAAGAATTCCTTTATTCTCATTACACCTACATGACACCAGAGGTTGATAGTCTAACGAAGCATTATGATGATTTAATTAATCACCTTCAGTCAAATTTATATATATCAGAAAAAAGTAGATGTCTAGAGATAGGAAGCAACAACGGTTTATTTTTAAAACAACTGTCTCATAAAGTGCAAAGTGTAGTGGGAGTGGACCCTGCTGAAAATATAGCAAAAATAGCAAATGACTTAGGTGTAGAAACTATTACTGCATTTTTTGATACATCCACTTCTGAACAGATAAAAGCTGATAGGGGAAAGATGGATTTAGTCATTGCTAGGCACATGTTTGCTCATAATTCTAAGCCAGAAAAGATCCTTTTAGGTATAAAAAATATTCTTAACAGCGAAGGGATTATAATGATAGAGAATGCTTATGCTATTCCAACTCTACAAAATGGAGAATTTGATCAGATATATCACGAGCATATGTTTTATTATACTGTTAGAAATATGTCCAATCTATTAGGTAGTTTAGACTTTGATCTTATTGATGTTTTTGATTCACAGGTGCATGGTGGTTCAATAGGCTTTTTAGCAGCTCATAAAGGCGTTAGAAAGGTAAATAAAAGAGTATCATTCTATCTATCAAGAGAGGATGATTTATTTTTTGAGGATAAAATATTCAAGCAATTCTTACACAAGATTGCTTCTATTAAAACTAAAGTACTTTCAGAATTAGAAGGAGATTATTCTAATAACAAGACTTTAGCTTCGTATGGAGCAACTGCTAAAGCCTTTACTATGTTTTCTTTTCTAGGCTTAGATGATAGCAAGGTTAAATATTGTATAGACACCTCACCAACTAAAATTGGAAAATTTTTCCCTATTTATAATATTAAAGTAGTTTCTGAAGAACATTTTAAAAATAACCCGGTTGACACACTATTAGTTACAGCTTGGAACTACAAAGAACATATTAAATCAAAATCAAAGACTATATTTACACCAGGCACTAAACTTGTTTTTCCTCTCCCTGATTTCGAAATATTTATTGTTTAGAGAAATATTATGTGCGGAATAGTTGGTGTATTTGGAGAAAATAAAAACTCTGATTTTAGAAAATCGCTTTATTTGATGACTGATAGCCTTACCCATAGAGGTCCAGATGACAGCGGAACATGGATTAAAGAAGATAATAAATTAGGTTTTGGGCACAGAAGGCTTTCCATATTAGATCTTTCAAAATCAGGTCATCAGCCCATGCAGTCTAAATGTGGAAGGTTTGTTATGGTATTTAATGGCGAAATCTACAATCACCTTAAACTTAGGAAAGAGGTAGAGTCAAAAAAAGTTGATTCAGAGTTTTCGAAGGAGTTTTGGTCAGGTGGTTCCGATACAGAAACTTTATTAGCTTGTTTTTCTGCCTTTGGTATCCAAAAATCTTTGAAGAAAGCTGTAGGAATGTTTGCTCTTGCTATCTGGGATAAGCATGAAGAAAGATTATATCTTGCAAGAGATAGGATGGGAGAAAAGCCTTTATATTTTGGATGGAGCGATGGATTATTCCTTTTTGGATCAGAATTGAAAGCTTTAAAAGCTTTTGAAGGGTTTAGAAATGAAATTGATAGAGATGCTTTATGCCTTTATACAAGATTTAATTATATTCCTACACCTAAAAGTATTTATAAAAATATTTTTAAACTAAAACCTAGTCATATACTAAGTCTAAAAGTTTCTGACACAAGAAATTGCCCTACTATAGACTTTGATGAAACCTTTTCTTTAGATTCAATGAAATTAGAACCTTATTGGTCATTAGAAAAATCAATTGAAAAAGGAAAACAAACTATTTTTTCTAACCAAAAGGAAGCTGAACTTGCTCTTGAATCTTCTCTGCTTGAGGCAATAGAATTGCAATCAATTGCAGATGTCCCGTTAGGAGCTTTTTTATCTGGAGGCATAGATTCTTCTTTAATTGTTTCTCTCATGCAGTCTATGTCTAATAATAAAGTTCATACTTTCTCAATTGGCTTTAATGACCCTTCTTATAATGAAGCTATTTACGCTAAAGAAGTAGCAAGGCATTTGTCTACAGATCACACAGAACTTTATTTAAGTTCAGAAGATGCCTTATCAGTAGTTCCTGAGTTACCAACTTTATATGATGAACCTTTTGCTGATTCCTCACAAATACCTACATATTTGGTTTCAAAGTTGGCCCGACAACATGTAACTGTAGCTTTATCTGGAGATGCTGGAGATGAGTTGTTTGGAGGTTATAACAGACACCTTAGAGCTCCTCAAGTTTGGAGATTGATTGCTTCTCTACCTTTGCCGATAAAAAAATTATTGTTTAAGTCTATGAATAAAATTTCCCCAATTCATTTTAATAATCTAGGAAATTTGTTACCTGGTAGTTTAAAAACAGTTTTTCTAGGAGATAAGTTAAGTAGATTCTTCGATAGATTAGACTATGTAAAGACTCAGGATGATCTATATTTTAGTTTAGTATCCGAATGGACAAATCCTGAGGAAGTAGTTCTAAATAGCCAAGAAC
Source organism: uncultured Gammaproteobacteria bacterium (assembly GCA_964571215.1). GTDB lineage: Bacteria > Pseudomonadota > Gammaproteobacteria > Magnimaribacterales > Magnimaribacteraceae > CAJWPI01. Next base: position 16,096 of record CAZMZZ010000026.1, on the reverse strand, counting down.
CTGCTACTTTGACAAGTAAAAAAAGTACTTGGCCTACCTTAGAGTCCTTTCAAGAAAGAATGATGTTTCTTGATACTAAAACCTATTTACCAGATGATATTTTAGTAAAGGTAGATAGGGCTTCAATGGCAAATAGTCTTGAGACAAGGGCCCCTTATCTTGATCATAGGGTTGTAGAACTATCCTCCAGAATACCTCTTGAGTATAAGATATCAGGAGGAATAGGAAAAAAAGTTCTTAGAAATATACTATATAAATATGTACCAAAAGAGTTAATAGAAAGACCTAAACAAGGTTTTGGAATACCTTTGGGTATTTGGTTAAGAGGACCTTTAAGAGAGTGGGCTGAAGAATTATTGACGGAATCTAAGATAAGAGATGGTGGCTTTTTCAGTCCTGAATTAATTAGAAGAAGGTGGAGCGAGCATCTTTCACAAGAAAGGAATTGGGAACATAGTTTATGGAGTATTTTGATGTTTCAATCATGGTTTGAATCACAATAGAAGAATTTTATGGCAAAAGTTCTTTATATAACCTACGACGGAATTTTAGAACCCTTAGGTCAATCTCAAGTTTTAAATTATCTAGAAAAACTTTCAAAAGATCATGAGATCACACTGATGAGTTTTGAAAAGAAACAAGATACGAAAAATATCAATTACTTAAATAAAACAGAATATAGGTGCAGAAAATCTGGGATTATTTGGGTTAGTCTTATTTATCACAAAAGTCTTTTTGGGACTTTCTATGACATTATTAAAGGAATTTATAAAGGGTTAATACTAAAGATTAGAAATAAAATTGAAATAGTCCATGCAAGGAGTTATTTACCAGCTTTGATATCCTTAGTATTAAAAAAGACTTTGGGGTCTAAATTTATATTTGACATGAGGGGTTTATGGGCAGATGAAAAGGCTGATTCAGGGACGTGGAAGAGAGAAGGAACTTTATATAAAATAACTAAAAGACTAGAAACTATATTCTTAAGAGAGGCAGATAAGATAGTTTCTCTAACTGAAGCGGCAGTACAAGAAATCAAGACTTTCCCCGCCTTAGATCCAAATAGATTAGATTTTGAAGTTATACGAACTTGCACAAATCTATCTCTATTTAAACCTTCTATTAGGTTATCTAATTCTGAAAAGAAACCTTCATTTACCCTTGGCTATGTAGGTTCCATAAGTTTATGGTATCTCTTCGATGAAGTACTGCAATTCTTTAAAATCTTACAAGAAAGAGTACCCAACTCAGTCCTTCACATTACAAACAGAAATGAACACAAAGAAATTAGAAATTTTTTAGAAAATTATTCTTTTCCAAATGAAAGCATAATTTTAGAAAGTGTACAGCATGATAAAGTAGCACACTCTATGAGTAGTATGGATGCAGGTATCTTTTTTATTCAAAATTTTTATTCAAAGATAGCCTCTTCCCCTACTAAATTAGGGGAATTTTTAGCCCTAGGCTTACCTTGTGTTACTAATTCAGGAGTTGGTGATATGACATCAATTATAGAAGAGAAAAAAACAGGAGTAATTCTGAGTAATTTTAGTAGGGAGTCTTTAAGTAAAGGTGTTGATAATCTACTTGCCCTAAAAGAAGATGACGAGTTGTCCAAGAGGTGTATAGAGTCTTCAGAGAAATACTTTTCTCTAGATAATGGAGCAAAACAATATAACAAAATATATTCAAGCTTTTAATTTTGAAAAAAAAGAAAATACTAGTTTTATGCCCCTACCCTAAAGGAGAGGCTGCTGGACAAAGACTCAAATATGAGCAATATTTTAATGATTGGGAAAAGGAAGGATATGAGATAACCATTTCTTCATTTTCTGATATTAATTTATGGAGATCTTTATATTCACCCAAAAATAACTTTATAAAAATACTTGGAACTTTAAGAGGTTATATTATTAGGATAAGAGACCTTTTTTATTTAAAAAAATATGACCTCATTTATATATTTATGTGGGTTACGCCTTTTGGTACCACATTATTTGAAAGGTTAGTTAGGTTCCTTTCAAAAAAAATTATCTACGATTTTGATGATGCTGTGCATCTAACAAATCATGTTCAAAATCATTCATTAGTTCGCAGAGTCATAGGATTATTTAGAGGAAAGAATAAAACTAACTATTTAATTAAGAGCTCTGACCATGTAATAGTTAGCTCTCCCTTCCATGTAGATTTTTGTAAAGAAAAGAATAGGAAATCTAATTGTACTTATATTCCTTGTTCTTTAGATGGATCTAGGTTTGTTCCTTCAAAAACAAAACATCAGAATGATATTCCTGTAATAGGGTGGACTGGGACTTTCAGTTCTAAATTTTATTTAGACTCTCTAATGAAGGTTTTTTTAGAACTAAAAAAAAGGTGTGATTTTAAGTTATTAATCATTGGGAATTTTGACTTTACTTTACCTAATATAAACTTAGAGGTAATAAAGTGGACTAAAAAAAATGAAGTACAAGATCTACAACTTATAGACATAGGTATTTATCCTCTATTACCTGACGAATGGGGTTTGGGTAAGGGTGCTTTAAAAGCTATTCACTATATGGCAATAGGGATCCCGTTAGTAGCTACTGATTTTGGAACAACTTCCCTTGTAGTTAAAGACAAAGTAAATGGCTTTTTAGTTAAATCAGAAAAAGAATGGGTAGAAGCATTAGAAAATTTGATACAAGACATCAAAAAAAGAAAAGAATTTGGGGAAAAAGGGAGAGAAATTTTTGAATTTAATTACTCTACCAATGTGGTCAAAAATAAATACTTATCTGTTTTAAATGGTTTATAAGCAAGCTTTTCTTGATAAATTATGAATAAGAAAGATAATTCTAAATCCAATATAGATATTGAAACTGTAAAAGGTTTTGGAGATGAATGGGAAAAGTTTGATCAATCATCATTATCTTTAAAAGAAAAACAAGAGATCTTTGAAGTCTATTTTTCAATATTTCCATGGCATATTGTGAATAAAAACTCAAAAGGATTTGATTTAGGATGTGGAAGTGGGAGATGGGCTGAACTAGTAGCTCCAAAAGTAGGTGAACTTTATTGTATTGATCCAAGCTCTTCAATAGAAATAGCAAAACGTAATCTTGCCCACCTAAATAACTGTATTTTCCAGAAGGAATCAGTTGATACAATGAAAATCAAAGAAAATAGCATGGACTTTGGTTATTCTTTAGGCGTACTTCATCATATTCCAGATACTAAAGAAGCCCTCCAAAAATGTGTTAATAAATTAAAAAAGGGAGCTCCTTTTTTGGTTTATCTTTATTACGCACTAGAAAATAAACCTTTTTGGTTTAAAGCGCTTTGGCTTTTATCAAACTATTTAAGAAAATTCATTTCAAAATTGCCCTTCTTTTTAAGATATATCATAAGTCAAATAATATCTGCTTTAGTTTATTATCCCTTAGCAAGATTGGCTTATATTTTTCAACAATTTAAGCTAAATACAAATACATTTCCTTTAAATGAATATAGCAATAAAAGTTTTTATACAATGAGGACCGACGCTTTAGATAGATTTGGAACAAGACTAGAACAAAGATTTACTTCAGAGGAGATAAAAAAAATGATGATGGAGGTGGGTCTTGAAGGTATTCGTTTTAGAGACTCGGCCCCTTTTTGGTGTGCCTTGGGGTATAAAAAGTAATTTTGATTATGTTTTAAAAAGAAATGGAAAAATCAAGCAGTCTCTTTCAAAACTTATTTGCTAATCTTTCTGTTCTGTTTATTAGTGGAGGAGTCTCAGCTATTTCTGTTTTTCTTCTACAGATACTTCTTGCCAGAAATCTTTCTCCTTCTGGATATGGATTATTTTCGGCAGCTTTTGCAACCATAACTCTTATTGCGCCTTTAACCATATTTGGAATTCAACATGCCTGGTTAAAACTGTCAGGAAGTGAGGGTATGTCTGTAGTGAGATGGGTTCCTATAAGTATTAAGCTAGTTTCAATATGTTTAATTATTAGTCTTATTTGTATTATTTCATGGTCTTTTTTTGGACCACATGACATAAATTTTAGAAATACTTTGTTAGGATTATCGCCAGTACTTATTAGTCACATTTTTATGGAATTAGTAAATTCTAGGTTTCAAATACAACAAAATTTCAAATCTTTAGCTATCTGGCAAACAATTCCTCATATTATGAGGCTTTTGTTGATAATTTTATTATTTCATTTTCTTGCGCTTTATGAAGTTTTTTATCTTCTTATAGGTTACTCATTTATAGCTATTTGTATTTCTATAGCAGGTTGTATTCTCTTATATAACATGACCCCTTCAGAGAAAAAAAACTCTAATAAGGGTAAAGATTTAACAGTACAGAAGCTAATTAGTCATTCTTGGCCTTATGGAGCAGCAGCTTTCTTTTATCTCATTTACCTTCAAAGTGATCTAATAATCTTAAAATATGTAATAAATGATAAGGCAGCAGGAATCTATAGTGCTGCCTTTGCAGTTTTATTATCAGCCTATCTTATTCCTGGTGTTATTTATCAGAAATTTTTATTACCTAAATTGCACAGATGGGCAAATTCTAATCAAAAAAAATTACTCTCCACATATCAAGCTGGTAATGGTTTGATGGTTTTGATAGGCCTAAGTCTATATATCTTTCTCTTTATTCTTAACCCCATAATAATTCCCAGAATCTTTGGAGCTGAATATTTAGAAACCTCTCTTATATTAAATTTACTTCTTATCTGTATTCCAATACGTTTTTTAGCTACAAGTATAGAGTCACCCCTTTTTACTAATAACCTCATGGCAGTAAAGACAAGCATTATGGGAGGAGCGGCTTTAATAAATATCATCTTAAATTTCATTTTAATCCCAAAATATTCATATTTTGGAGCTGCTATTGCTACAGTAGCTAGCGAGATTTTTCTTCTTATCTTCTACCTTTTAGCTATTGATAAGTTTCTTTTTGGTTCAAAAGCTTATAGGGGTTGGGGAAAGGGATTTACTCTTTCTTTTTGGAATACCAGTAATTAAAAGATATTATTACCTTTTAAATAAACTTTTAAGAGTTAGATTGACCCTACTTCAAGCATTAAATTAAAAAAATAAATACTCCGAGTCTTATAAATTCCATACATCAATGCCTAGTAATAAAAAACCAGCGAAAGATTTATCTGACCTTAGATTAGCAATTATTGGCCTTGGCTATGTCGGACTTCCTTTAGCAGTAGAGTTCGGAAAAAAATTTGAAACTGTTGGTTTTGATATTAAAACTGAGAGAATAGGAGAACTTAAGCAGGCTACAGATTCTACATTAGAAGTAGAAAAAGAAGATCTAAACAAAGCAAACCTTTTATCTTTTACAGATAACCTTGAAGAAATTTCTGGTTGTAATTTTTTTATAGTTACTGTTCCAACTCCAATAGATAAAAGGAACAGACCTGATCTTAAACCTCTTCTAAAAGCAAGTAAGGACATAGGAAGATTATTAAAAGAAGGAGATATAGTAGTTTTTGAATCAACTGTATATCCTGGAGCAACAGAAGAGGAGTGTGTGCCTGTTTTAGAGAGAGAATCTCAGCTTATTTATAACAAAGATTTTTTTGTAGGTTATAGTCCAGAACGTATTAATCCAGGAGATAAAAAACATAATGTAACTAAAGTTATAAAGATTACTTCAGGTTCAACCCCTGAGGTTTCTGAAAAGATTGATAATATCTACAAAGAAATAATCATTGCTGGAACTCATAAAGCACCAAGTATTAAAGTGGCTGAGGCAGCAAAAGTTATAGAAAATACTCAAAGAGACTTAAATATTGCCTTAATTAATGAATTAGCCATTATCTTCAACAAATTAGATATTGATACAGGGGAGGTATTAGAGGCTGCAGAAACAAAGTGGAACTTTCTCCCTTTTAAACCAGGTCTTGTAGGTGGACATTGTATAGGTGTAGACCCATATTACTTAACCCATAAAGCTGAATCATTAAACTATAAACCTGAGATAATTCTTTCAGGAAGGCGCTTAAATAATCAGATGGGGGTTTATGTAGCAAAAGAACTTCTTAAGGGAATGCAAAGAAAAATTTCGTTAAATGGAAAAAAATTTAAGGTTTTATTAATGGGGTTGTCATTTAAAGAAAATTGTCCTGACTCAAGGAATAATAGGAGCGTAGATATTGTGAATTATCTTAGATCAGAAAACTGTGAGGTTGATGTTTATGATCCTTGGGTTTCTAAAGAAGAAGCTTTTAAGGAATTTAATATAGAATTAATTAATGAACCTAAGAAGAATTATTACCATGGCATTATCATAGCGGTAGCTCATAGAGAGTTTCAACAAATGGGCATAAACACAATAAAATCTTTTGGCGAGAAAGGCCATATTGTTTATGACTTAAAACATATCTTTTCTTTGCAAGAAGCTGATCAACGCTTGTGATGTCTTCTCGACTTCTATTCTTAGTTAACAGCTCTTCATATTTTCTTTCCCACAGAATAGGGATCGCTCTAGCAGCAAAACAAAGAGGCTATGAGGTGCATGTTGCTTCTCCTCAGGATGGAGAGGAAGAAGTTTTAAAAGAAAAAGGTATTATTCACCATAATCTGCCAATCTCACGTGCAAGTATTAACATTTTCTTAGAAATAAAGGCTTTTATTAGCATTTATTTCTTAGTTAGGAAGTTAAAACCTGACCTTCTGCATCTCATAACTATAAAACCAGTTATTTATGGAGGAATAGTTTCAAAATTATTAAAGATCAAAGGTGTAGTGTCAGCAATACCAGGGTTGGGCTATGTATATATTTCTGGAGGATTTAAATCAAGAGTTCTAAGATTTTTAATTAATTATTTATACAAGATTTCTTTTTCAAAAAAATCTTTGAAGATAGTCTTCCAGAATGAAGATGACATGAAGAAATTGAAGGAAGCTATAAATTTTAAGAAAGGTAAATCTATACTAATAAAAGGGTCTGGTGTTGATTTAAAAGAATTTAAAAGAGAGCCTTTTCCTGAAGGAAGGCCAGTAGTAACTATGATTTCAAGGTTACAAAAGGATAAAGGTGTTAATGAATTTGCTACTGCAGCTAAGATTTTAAAAGAGAAAGATATAGAAGCTGATTTTTGGTTAGTGGGAGAGACAGATTCTAGTTACCCCTCTCCAGTTTCAAAAAAGGACCTAAACGAATGGGAGGATGAAGGTTTATTAAAAGTTTTTGGATATAGAAAAGACATAAACACCTTGATGAAAAATTCTACCATAATTGTACTTCCCTCATACCGAGAAGGATTGCCTAAAGTTTTATTAGAAGCGGCTTCATGCGGAAGGCCTGTAATAACTACTGATGTTCCTGGGTGTCGTGATGCCATAATAGATGGTGAAACTGGATTATTAGTACCTCTTAAAAATTCCAAGAAATTTGCTGAGAGAATTCAATTCTTATTGGCTGACAAAGTTTTGTTAGAAAAGATGGGAAAAGCAGGAAGGAAGTATGCAGAAGAAAACTTCTCCCTTGATAAAGTCATACAAGCTCATTTAGAAATCTATAGAAAATTGGATAGTTAAATGCAATGAAGACTTTAGTAACTGGTGCAAGTGGATTTATAGGAAGCTTTTTTCTTAATCAGTATAGAGACGATAATGAGATATTTTTCAGGCCTGTCTTTAGAATTAATCACGATTCTCTTTTTAAGGAGAAAATATTGATAGAAAACATAGACTCCAATACTAATTGGATAAATGCTTTAGAAGATATAGATTCTGTTATCCATTTAGCAGGGAGAGCACATTTTCTTCAAAAGGCTTCTCCAAACAGCTTAAAGGAATTTAAGTCACTTAATATTGATGGAACAGCTAATTTAGCTCAACAAGCAGCCTCTGCTGGTGTAAAAAGATTTATTTATCTAAGTTCTATTAAGGTGAATGGAGAAGAAACTTTACCTGGACAACCTTTTAAACCCGAAGATGAGGCCTCCCCTTTCGATGAATATGGGAAGTCTAAATTAGAAGCAGAAAGACAAATTATTAACATTGCAAATAAGAGTGATATGGATTTTGTTATTATCAGGCCAGTAATGGTTTATGGTCCTGGGGTAAAAGGAAACCTTTTATCTTTAATAAAATGGTTATCAAGAGGATTACCACTTCCACTAGGTTCCATAAAGAATCTCAGGGATATGGTATCCATTCAAAACCTAGTTGATCTAATCTTTCTTTGTTTGAAGCATCCTGCGGCTGCTAATCAGATATTTCTAGTGAGTGATGATGAACCTATATCTACATCTTATCTTGTAAGCACCATGGGAAAGAGTTTTGAAAGGAGTATAATCAATTTTCCTATTTCTACATCTTTACTAAAGATATTTCTTAAAATAGTTAATAGGACTGACATTTCTCAAAAACTTATTTGCTCATTAGAAGTAGATATTAATAAAACTAAAGAACTACTTGGTTGGAAACCTGAATGGTCTTTCGAGAAGTCAATAAATTTGACTGTAAGTAGCTTCGTGAATAGTTCTTTAAAAGATAAAGAAGAGTGATTAGAGATTATTTTTAGATGTTAAATTTTTTATTAATCATTATTACAGCAGGGTTCACTTTTTTACTTACTTATCTTCTCAGAAAGATTTTAATATCGAGGAATATGTTAGTAATTCCTAGTGATAGAAGTTCTCATCAAGAACCCAAGCCCCAGGGAGGAGGCCTGAGTATTTTAATTTCTTTTATTTTCTTCATGGTTTTATCTTTATTTATGGATTTTATTGAAGAAGAAATTGTCATTGCCTTAACTATTCCCTGCTTATTAGTTGGTTTAGTGGGTTTAAAAGACGATTTCCATTCTATAAAACCTTCCTTTCGTTTAATTATTCATTTTTTTTCAGCAAGCACAGGACTGTATTTGTTAGGGGGCCTTCCTCCAATCTCCTTTTTTGGTGGTTTAGTTAATTTAGGTTTTATTGGTCATATTTTGGCTGTTTTTTATATAGTTTGGCTAATCAATCTATATAATTTCATGGATGGAATAGATGGGTTGGCTTCTTTGGAGGCCATTTTCATTTTTTCTTCACTTGCTATATTTATATACATTACTCTAGGAACTACTAATATTTCTTTTCTTTTACCTTTCCTGATAGGATCTGTTTTAGGGTTTTTATTATGGAATTTTCCTAAATCATTTATTTTTCTTGGTGATGTTGGAAGTGGCTTTCTTGGAATTATTTTAGCTTTAACTTCTCTATTGATAGCTAAAGAGATCCCACAGCTTTTTTGGTCATTTCTAGTTCTTATTGGAGTTTTTGTTGTTGACTCTACTTATACTTTATTTTTTCGTATTTTTAGTGGAAAGAAATTCTATGAAGCCCACTCACAACATCTTTATCAAAAGATAGCTCGTTCTTTTAATTCCCATGGAAAGACATCAGTTTTAATTTTGATAATAAACCTAATTTGGTTAATGCCTATAGCTCTTTTAATTACTTTACAAAAAATAGAAGGGATTTTTGGTGTTATATTAGCTTATATTCCGCTAATCTTGGTCTGTTATTCATATAATACCGTTAAACAGGAAACATAAACCTAAATTTTAAGTGGTGCTGACTTAGACAATGATTAAAAACTTAGTTTCTAGTATGCTTGCTTGGAACAGGTCTAAAAAGAGTTTCTTCATTATTTTTGTTGATTCATTAATTGTAGTTTTTGCTAGTTGGTTAACTTTTTTATTATTTAAAGGGACCTTAAAAGAACTAGAACTATATGGCGGTCTTTCTATTTTGATAGCACCAATATTAGCTATTCCTTGTTTTATGCTGTTTGATTTGCACAAATCTGTTATTAGATTTATAAGTTTTATGGAAATATGGGGTATAGTTAAGGCAACTATTATCTATAGTTTGTTTTGGGCTCTTTGTACCATTTTTCTTTTAAATAGTTTTGTTCCTATTGCTTTCCACTTTGTTCATGCACTTTTGGTACTTTTATTAGTGGCCTCTAGTAGGATGATAGGGATATGGATTTTTACAGATAGCCTTTCTGCTTCAAATGTGATTATCTACGGAGCTGGATCTGCAGGAATCCAATTAGCTACAGCTCTAAGATACAGCAGAGAAATGACACCAATAGCCTTTATAGATGAAGATAAATCTCTTCAAGGTAACTATTTAAATGGACTATCAGTTTTTTCACCATCAAAATTAGAAAGATTAATTTCAAAGAAGAAAGTAAATGAAGTTTTAATAGCTATACCTTCAGCAAGAAAAGCAAAACTGCAAGATATACTTTCAAAAATAGAAGGATTCCCAGTAAAGGTAAGAATTCTTCCAGGAGTTGCTGAACTTGCACAAGGCAAAGTATCAGTTTCAGATCTAAAAGTTATTGATGTAGCTGATCTTTTAGGGAGAGAAATAACAAAACCTAACGAGGCTCTATTGCAAAAAAATATTTATGGTAAGAATGTATTAGTTTCAGGGGCGGGTGGTTCTATTGGTTCAGAACTTTGCAGACAAGTTATAAAGGCTCAACCAAGTATATTGGTTTTGTATGAGATTTCTGAATATGCTCTTTATAAGATAGAAAAGGAACTTTCTAAAAGCTCTCCTCAAACTAAGATTAAACCAATTCTTGGAAATATTGTAGATAAAAAAAGGATGTTTGAAGTATGTACCACTTTTGATATTGACACTATCTATCATGCTGCTGCATATAAGCATGTTCCAATGGTAGAGCTTAATACTCTTCAAAGCCTGCAAAATAATATTTTCGGGACATTAAACTGTGTAGAAGTCGCAATTGAATCAGAAGTAGAGACCTTTGTACTTATCTCTACTGATAAAGCTGTAAGACCAACAAATATCATGGGAGCATCTAAAAGATTTTCTGAAATTATCCTGCAGTCCTTAGCTAAAAGACAAATAAACTCTCAATCAAAAACAAATACAAGAATTGCAATAGTTAGATTTGGCAATGTTCTTGATTCTTCAGGATCAGCTGTCCCGCTTTTTAGAGAACAGATAGAAAAAGGAGGTCCTATCACCGTAACTGATCCAGAAGTAATAAGATATTTTATGTCTATTCCTGAAGCTGCAGAACTAGTTATACAAGCTGGGGCTATGGGCGAAGGAGGAGAGATCTTTGTTCTTGACATGGGAGAGCCTGTAAAAATTTTAGATTTGGCAAGAAGGATGGTGGGGCTAAGTGGATTAGAAGTTAGAGATAATTCTAATCCTGAAGGAGATATAGAAATTGTTTTCACTGGATTAAGAGATGGAGAAAAACTTTATGAGGAGCTTTTGATTGGAGATAATGTATCATCTACAGAACATGACGGTATTATGCAGGCTTCAGAAGAGTATCTTGAATGGGAAAAGGTTAAAGGATTATTAGATCAATTAAGAACTTCTATAGAAGAAAGAGACCATGAACTAGCAATAAATATTTTGATAAATAATATTGCAGGTTTAGATCTGAAAACTGGCATTAACGACCTTATTTACCTATCTAACACAAAAAAATAATGTTTTTTGTCTTATTTTTGGATTTAAGGCTGGGTGGCAGAGTGGTTATGCAGAGGATTGCAAATCCTTGGACGCCGGTTCGATTCCGACCCCAGCCTCCAGAATTTTTTATTCATTATCAGATAAGGAATCTTAAGTTATTATTGGCTTTTTACAGGAAATAAAATTAGCCCGGGTGGTGGAATTGGTAGACACAAGGGACTTAAAATCCCTCGAAGGAAACTTCGTGCCGGTTCGACTCCGGCCCCGGGCACCATCTTTATGTTTCATTTAATTAATAACAAAGAAGATCTAAATTTCCTTTCAAAAGAATTATTAGAGAGAGACTGTTTAGCTATAGACACGGAATTTAAAAGAACTAGTAAAGATAATTTACAACTCTCCCTAATACAAATTAGTGATTCAGAAGAAATTTATATAATCGACTGTATACAGATAGGCAAATTAGATACCAATCTAAATTTTTTAACCTCTAAAAAGGTAGAAAAAGTATTTCATTCGTGCAGAGAAGATGTGGAAGCTATATTCTCTTGGACCGATAATAAGTTGAGTAATATATTCGATACTCAACTAGCGAATGCATTTCTTGGTGGATCATTTTCAATTAGTTATCAAGATATAGTTAAGGAAAAGCTTGGTGTATCAATCAATAAAGAGGAAACTAGATCAAACTGGATTAGGAGACCCCTTAGAAGTTCTCAGTTAAATTATGCAGCCTCAGATGTGCAATTTCTTCTCGATGTTTATTTAGATCAAAAAATAATTTTATTAGAATCTTCAAAACTTGATTGGTTAAAAGAAGATACTAGAAATATCTCTGACAAGATTTATTATGAAAATAATACTATCCCAGAGGAAACTCTCAATAAGCAATTTGATAAGAAAGAAGAATTTAATTTACTAAACCAAATTAACGATTTAGTTATAGAGATTTCTAAACAATACAATATAAATCCTACTTTATTCTTTTCGAAAAAAAACCAAAAAGACTTTTCAGAAATGAGTTTTAAATATGGTATCAGTTATTCTTTAGAGAAATTAACACCATGGAGGAGGAATTTATTATCAGAACCCCTATCTTCTATTTTTATAAATATACTTTAGTCCTTTTTAATGGAATAAAATGATTTATTGGTTAATTTATATTTTCGCTTCACTTTTGCTAAGTTATTTGTTATCTAATATTTTTAGAGGCTTTTTAAGAGTATTTGTATTTTTTGTCTCCCTCACTCTTCTAGTAACTCCTGCAACAATAGAAGTTGAGGCAGTATCTTTAGCACCAGCCTTAGCAGTCTTTTTTCTTGATTTAATACTAGAACAAAACTTCTCAACCAGAAGTTTGAGACCATTGTTTTTATCTTTGCCCGTAGTCTTCTTAATATTAGGTATTTTTTCTTTTATTAGAAAAAGATTCTTTTAATTTTAAGGTTCTTCAGGTCTATTATACCAATAGCATTTTTACCTTTTATGATCCCAGCACACTCACCTGGGTTAAATACTCTGGTGCCATGAATCTCTTCATCTCTAAACCTATGGGTATGCCCATGGACGACTAAATCAGTATCAGAATTATTTTTTATATAGTTATTTATATCATCTGGTTCATGAAATATGGCTACATTTCTTCCTTCTATTCTTTTTACTAAAGGTGGCTTTTGAAATTCAAAACCCTTTGATATAGCAGTTTCTCTTAAATCAGGCTCTTTAAGATCATTGTTACCATAAACACCTATTAATGGACAATGCAACCTAGTAAATAGACTAAGAGTCTTGGCTTGGGTGATGTCTCCTGTATGAAGTACAGTACCAACTTTAAATTCATTAAAGATGTCTATTATTTTCCCAACGTTGGCAACTCTATTATGAGTGTCGCTAACAACACCAATAGGCATCGTAGAAGATCTTTTTAGTTAACTTTTTCTAGTATGTGTATTCCGCAAGCACTTCCCAAACCTATAACATGAGTGAGACCAAGTTTAGCACCTTCAACTTGCCTTTCTCCTGCTTCTCCTCTTAGATGGGTACATACCTCATATATATTGGCTATTCCTGTGGCTCCTAAGGGGTGGCCTTTTGATAATAGCCCTCCAGATACATTAACAGGTACTTTTCCACCTAAAGCAACTTCACCTTCATCAATCATTTTTCCTGCATCTCCGTCTTCACAAAGACCTAGGTTTTCATAGTGAAGCATCTCAGCAGTAGCAAAACAGTCGTGTAGTTCCACTAAATCAATATCTTCTGGTCCTACACCAGCCATTTCATAAGCTTCTTTTGCTGCTTTTCTAGTACAAGTATTTACATCTGGCATAACAAGATCTCTTTCTTGATAGGGGTCACTTGTTAATGCGGATGCTCTAACTTTTACAGCTCTAGCCATCCCAAGCTCTTTAGCTTTCTTTTCTGAGACGAGAACTGCAGCTGCAGACCCATCTACATTAACTGAACACATTAACTTGGAATTTGGATAAGATATCATCTCAGCATTCATAACTTCTTCTAAAGGTGTTTCTATTTGATACATTGCTTTAGGATTCATCGTTGAGTGATGGTGATTTTTTACAGAGATTTTGGCAAATTGTTCAAAAGTTGTTCCATATTTTCTTGAATGCTCCATGCCTGCTTCAGCAAAGACTGCAGGCATTGTTCCTGAACCTAATAAACCTTCTTTAGGAATACCTTTTCCTGCTCCAGTTCCACCTAAAAGACCTTTTCCCATTTGTTCAACACCCACTGCTAATACAACATCAAAAAGTCCAGCTCTTATGGAAGTCCAAGCTTCCCTAAAAGCAGTTGCTCCAGTAGCACAAGCATTAGAACAATTAACAACTGGCATGCCAGTTTGGCCTATTTCTTGGAGTATTCTTTGGCCTACCATAGCATTTGCTTGGCCTAGATTTCCACAATAAAGGGCTTGCATATCTTCAATAGTAAGTCCAGCATCATCTAGGGCCATAAGGGCAGCTTCTGCTCCTAAATTCGGTACAGTTCTTTCTGGAAACCTTCCAAACTTAATCATGTCTACACCTATTACATATACATCACTCATTTTTTCTCCTTAATATTAAACAGGTTTAAAGAAATAGCTGATATATGAGTTACCTTCAGCATCTTTTCTTCCTAAAGCATCATCAAATACAACCTCTACCGGCATATCAAACTTGATCTTTTCAGGGTCAGGTTCACAGTCAATAAGATTTCCTTTGATCGTTCCACCCTCATCAAGATCAACTATAGCTGAGATATAAGGTACTTCTATACCCGGGAAAGACCTAAAGACTATTGAGTAAGAATAAAGTTTTCCTTTGTTACCAAGCTGTATTTTTTCCATCTTATCTCTTGAGAAGCATTTTGGGCAGACATTTCTAGATCCAACAAAGATTGAAGCACAATCTCCACATTTATGCCCTTCTAAATAGGGCTCTCCTTCATCAGGAATCTTTAGGTATTCAACTACAGGCAGTGCCATTATTCCACCTCATTTTCTTTCTTTAAGAGATATAAACAGTATTATATTAACTAAGTTATTTAAAAATAGTTAGTATAAATTGAAATTTTATGTCTTTTTTTAATTCTGCATTAGGAGCTATGATAGGTTTTAGCTTGGGTGGACCTATAGGAGCATTAATTGGAGGAGTAATAGGATCAAAATTTGGCTCACGATCTTCTAGTTTTAGATCCAAGCATTCTTATACTAATAATCAAAAGCAACAAACGGCCTTCTTTGTTGCTTTATTTGCTTGTTTTGCAAAATTGGCAAAAGCAGACGGACATGTAAGTAAGGAAGAAGTTAAAACAATAGAAACTTATATAAAAGAAAGATTTAAATTCGATCAGGAACAAAGATTATTTGCTATCAAGATATTTAACCAAGCAAAAGATGATCAAACTACCTATCAAGAATATGCAATACAGTTAGCGAGTTTATTAGGTTCTAATAAGAATGCTTTAGTTATGTTCTATGAGCTTCTTTTTGAATTAGCTATGTCAGATGGTGTATTAGATATTAAAGAAGAAGAATTACTAAAGAATACGACCAATATATTTGGAATAGATTCTAATCTTTTTACGGATCTGAAGAGAAAATTTTCTGAGTCATTGGATGACCCCTATAAAGTGCTTGGAGTTGAACCGAGTATGTCTTTTGACCACATAAAAAAAATATACTTAAAGAAAAGAAAAGAATTCCATCCAGATACTCTTATTTCTAAGGGCCTTCCTGATGAATTGATTGATAGGGCAAGAGAAAAGTTTATAGAAATCCAAGAAGCTTTTAAAGAAATTGAAAAGAGGGAAAAAAAATAAAAGTTGTCTTACTTAATTTTTTTGATTAGTTTTGTAGTTTGAGAAAGTAATGAAAGTAGTTGTTAGTGGCACAGGGTTATATACACCTTCTGATTCTATAAGTAATGAGGAGTTGGTAAAGAGCTTTAATAGTTATGTAGATTTATACAATGATCAACATAAAGAAAAAATTTCTCAAGGTGATATAGAACCTCTAACTCACTCCAGTGAAGAGTTTATAAAGAAAGCTTCTGGTATTGAAAACAGATTTGTAGTTGATAAGAAAGGCGTACTAGACCCAAACAGAATGATGCCATCTATTGAAA
>CAZMZZ010000025.1:0-20075 GCA_964571215.1 uncultured Gammaproteobacteria bacterium | reverse complement strand
CATCTCCTCCATCTGGCCCTCCTCGCGGTAAATTCTTCTCTCTTCTAAAGCTCATACAACCATTTCCACCTTTGCCAGCAGAAACATCTATGACAACTTCGTCAATGAAATTCATTGATTTACTCTTATACCAGAAAGAGACAACCCTATGAGGGTTCTACATTTACAAATTGACGTAACTTGGGGCCTTTTTTTGCAAAAGATACTTTTCCATCAATTTTTGCAAAAAGTGTATGATCCTTTCCGCAACCAACATTTTTTCCTGGATGAAATTTAGTACCTCTTTGGCGAAGAATTATGGCTCCAGCAGATATATTCTCACCACCAAAAACTTTAACTCCCAACCTTTTAGATTGAGAATCCCTACCATTTCTGCTACTACCGCCCGCTTTCTTATGTGCCATATATCTGTTCTATTTGATTTTTTCTATTAGTACTTCAGTTAGACCCTGTCTATGGCCAATTGTTCTTCTGTAATCTTTTCTTCTTTTCATCTTAAATACTCTCGTCTTTTTTCCCCTAAGATGCTTAGTAATTTTAGCAGTAACTTTAACATTTTCTAAAAAAGGGGTCCCTATCTTAGAGTCTTTCCCATCAGATAGTATAAGAACTTTATCAAATTCTATTTTCTCACCCTCTGCTTGGGGTAATGATTCAAGGAGTATAGTATCTCCTTCAGAAACTTTGTGCTGTTTACCTCCGCTTTCAATTACAGCAATCATATACTACTCCTAAAGTGAAAATGTAAGGGAGCGCACTATACGAAAAACCTAACTTAACCGCAATAAAAAGAATCTAATTTACAGTTAGATTAAAATAAGAACTTATTAATTTTTAAAAATTATGGAACTAGAGTGTATAGCTAAAGAAGTAAAAATTTTAGAGAAAAAATTATCTGAATTTATAAGTTCTGAAATTCAATTAGCAACAGAAGTTGCCTCGTATTTAGTAGATTCCGGGGGTAAAAGAATACGACCAATTCTTTCCATACTAATCGGAAAGGCCATGAAATATGAAAAAGAAGATTTGATTACATTGGCTTCTGCAATAGAACTTCTACATACAGCTAGCTTAATACATGATGATATTGTCGACAATAGTGAAATTAGAAGAGGGAAAAAAAGCATTCATAAGAAGTGGGATAATGCACATAGTGTTCTAGTTGGAGATTTTGTTTACTCTAAAGCCTTTCAATTAATGGCTTTAATAGGAAATAAAAAAGTAATTACATCTTTAGCTAATTCTACCAATCGAATATCTGAAGGAGAAATACTTCAATTGACTATGGTAGAGAAGAAGTTAAGCCAAAATGACTATTATGAAATAATTGGAAGAAAAACAGCTGAACTTTTTAAAGCCTCTGTTAAATGTTCTGCATTATTAGCAAATGCTTCAGCTAATCAACTCAAATCTATATCTCAATTTGGCTTCTCCTTGGGTATAGCTTTTCAATTAAAAGACGATTTATTGGATTATTTTGGAAATCAAGCTGAGACTGGAAAAAAGATAGGAAAAGATTTCGAAGAAGGCAAATTAACACTTCCTTTAATAAAAACTTTAGATTTAAGCTCTAAGAAAGAAGCTCAATTCATTAAATCTTCATTGAAGAAGAAGAAAATTGAGGATTTTGATGAGGTAAGGTCTATTATGGAAGAATCAGGCGCTAAAGAGGAAATAAAAAGTGAGATCGCTAGATATTCTTCATCTTGTTTATCAGGACTAGCCGTTCTGAGTACATCTCCATATCAACAAACTCTTAAAAAAATAGTTATTGATCTAGATGAGAGAAGAGTCTAAGAATAAGAAGATAAACTTTTGTTGTATTATGTTGATTGAAAAAAAGAATTATGAGCTTTAAACAAAAAGATAATTATGAATTTGAAGACCTAATTTCTTGCGGGGAAGGTCTATTGTTTGGTGAGTTAAATGGAAGATTACCCACCCCAAATATGCTGATGTTTGATAGGATAAATTTAATAACAGAAAGAGGAGGAGCATTTGATAAAGGAGAAATTATAGCTGAATTAGATATAAGTTCAGACCTATGGTTTTTTGACTGCCATTTTAAGGAAGATCCTGTTATGCCAGGATGTCTTGGATTGGATGCTATGTGGCAATTACTAGGATTCTTCTTATGTTGGCTTGGGAATCCTGGAAAAGGAAGAGCATTAGGGGTAAAAGAAGTAAAGTTTGCAGGACAAGTTTTACCTTCTTCAAATAAAGTAACGTATAAGATAAATATAAAGAGAGTGCTAAAACAAAAGCTGATAGTGGGAATAGCTGATGGAATCATGAAAGTAGATGGGAAAAAAATCTACTCAGCCAAAGGTCTTAGGGTAGGTCTATTTGAAGATACATCTTATTTTTAAAATGAAGAGATAGCTAATGCGTAGAGTAGTAGTTACAGGTATGGGCATTATTTCAAGTATTGGTAATAATGTTAAAGAAGTAACGGAATCCTTACAGACTCTTAAATCAGGAATAAGCTTAAATCAGGTAAATAAAGAGATGGGCTTGAGAAGTCATATTTCAGGCAATATAAAAGACTTAGAACTTGATAAGTTAATTGATAGGAAAATTTATAGGTTTATGGGTGATGCTGCTGCTTATGCTTATTTAAGTTCGTTACAAGCTATAGAAAGTTCTGGACTGGGAAAAGACCTGATCTCAAATATACGAACAGGTTTAATAATGGGTTCTGGCGGTGCTTCTTCTAAGGATCAAATAGATTCAGCTGATCTTCTAAGATCAAAAGGAGTAAAAAGATTAGGACCATACAGGGTAACTAGAGCTATGGGTAGTACAGTTTCTGCTTGCCTATCTACTTCTTTAAAGATAAAAGGAATAAATTATTCTTTATCTTCTGCATGCTCTACAAGTGCTCATTGTATTGGGACTGGAATGGAACAAATTCAATTAGGTAAACAAGATGTAATGATAGTTGGAGGAGCGGAAGCAGAACATTGGGGTATGACAAGTCTATTTGATGCAATGGGAGCTTTATCTACCAAATACAACACAAATCCTACAAAAGCTTCTAGAGCTTTTGACAATGATAGAGATGGTTTTGTTATATCAGCTGGAGGAGGGTCGCTTATCTTAGAAGAATTGGAGCATGCAAAAAAAAGAGGTGCTTCTATTTATGCTGAATTAATAGGATACGGAGCCACTTCTGATGGTGAAGATATGGTAAGTCCATCTGGAGAGGGTGCTTATAGATGTATGGAAATGGCTTGGAATATGAGTGGAAAAAAAGATATTGATTATATAAATGTTCATGGTACCAGCACACCTGTTGGAGACATAATAGAGCTTGAGTCAATAAAGAAACTCTTCGGTGACTCTATACCTTTAATAAGCTCCACCAAATCACTTACAGGACACTCTTTGGGAGCCGCTGGTGTCCATGAGTCTATATTTTCAATAATCATGTTAAATGAGGGTTTTGTGGCACAATCGGTTAATATTGATAATTTAGATGAATCTGCTAGAGAATTCCCTATTCTGAAAGAAAACAAGAAAATTAAACTAAATGCAGTTTTGAGTAATAGTTTTGGGTTCGGGGGAACTAATGCAACCCTAATTTTTGGTAGAGTTAGTTAAAATGGAATTTCGTCATCATCAATACCGCTATCTTCTATTTCAGGTAAAGATTTTTCATTTTCAACTTGGGAGTCACTAACTTGAGCTGGTTCTGAAGTATTTTTACTATCCAGAAATTGTAATTCTCTAGCAATAATTTCTGTTGTATAACGAGTCTGCCCTTCCTGTTCCCACTTTCTTGTTCTAAGTTGACCTTCAACATAAATTTTCGAACCTTTATTGAGATACTCGCCAGCAATTTCAGCTAACCTTCTCCATAAGACAACTCTGTGCCACTCAGTCTTTTCTTGGTCTTGACCTGTATCTTTATCTTTCCAAGAATCTGATGTTGCTAAACTAAGGGTTGTAACAGCATCACCACCTGCAGTGTACTTAACTTCTGGATCTTGACCTAGATTACCCACTAAAATAACTTTATTAATACCACTTCTAGCCATAATTTTCTTTCTTAATTAAATTAATCTATCCTCTTCTAAACGATTATAATCAGTTTTTTAGATATATGGTGTATAAGATTAATTAATATTATCAAAGATGAAACATATTAAAGTCAGAGGAGCAAGACAACATAATCTAAAAAATATTGATGTTGACCTTCCAAGAGATAAGCTTGTAGTAATTACTGGTCTTTCAGGTTCAGGAAAATCTTCTTTAGCTTTTGATACTTTGTATGCAGAAGGACAAAGGAGATATGTTGAATCTCTATCTTCTTACGCAAGGCAATTTTTATCGATGATGGAGAAGCCAGATGTTGATCATATTGAAGGTCTCTCTCCAGCCATATCCATTGAACAAAAATCTACTTCTCATAACCCAAGATCTACTGTAGGAACGGTAACAGAAGTCTATGACTACCTCAGATTATTATATGCAAGAGCAGGAACACCAAAATGCCCCACCCACAACACCTCACTTGAAGGTCAAACTGTAGTTCAAATTTGTGATCAAATTTTAAAGTTCCCAAAATCTACTAAATTATTGATTCTTGCACCTCTAATAACAGATAAAAAGGGTGAGCACCTACATATCCTTGAAGAACTTAGATCTAAAGGCTATGTGAGAGTGATGATAGATGGAATAGTGGTCGACCTAGATTATACCCCTCAGTTAGATAAAAAAAAGAAACATACTATTCAAGCTGTTATAGATAGAATTCAGATACCCCCCAAGAAAACAAATGAAGATTTTAGAATAAGACTTTCAGAGTCAGTGGAAAACGCTCTTCTATTGGGAGAGGGAATACTAAAGGTAGTGAATCTTGAATCTAAGATAAATGAAACAACCTTTTCTTCAAAAATGGCCTGTCCAGAATGCGGTTATAGTATCCATGAATTAGAACCTAGACTCTTCACATTTAATAATCCTTCTGGTGCCTGTCCAGATTGTGAGGGGTTGGGAGTAAAACCTTATGTAAATCAAGGAAAGCTTATACATGAACCCTCAGCATCATTAAATGAAGGTGCTATTGCTGGCTGGGATATGAGTAAAAAGTATCATTTTCATCTGATTAGATGTTTATCAAAACAATACCATTTTTCTCTAGATGAACCCTTCTCTAAACTTCCAGATAATATAAAGGAAATACTTCTTTTTGGATCCAAATCAGAAGTTGTAGATTTTAGTTGGAAAACAAAAAAAGGTAGATTAGTAGAAAGATTTTTTCCTTTTGAAGGTGTTATTAACAACATTGACAGAAGATATAAAGAAACAGAATCAGGTTACATTCGAGAAGAATTATCTAAACTGATAAGTCTTGAGAATTGCCAATCATGTAAAGGAACTAGAATTAAAGAAGAGGCTAGAAATGTTTTTATACATTCAAAGACCCTACCTGAAATTACTAAGTTAACAATATCAGAAGCAGGTAAATTTTTTGAAGAACTACAACTATCAGGAACTAAAAAGGAAATTGCTGAAAGAATTGTAAAGGAAATTAAAGAAAGACTTCAATTCTTGATAGATGTGGGGCTAGACTATCTTTCATTGGATAGAAGTGCTGAATCTCTAAGTGGGGGAGAAGCTCAAAGAATAAGATTAGCAAGTCAGATTGGTGCGGGGCTAGTTGGTGTAACTTACATACTTGACGAACCTTCCATAGGATTGCATCAAAGAGATAATAAGAAGCTATTAAGAACACTTTCCAAGCTTAGAGATCTGGGAAACTCAGTAATTGTTGTTGAGCATGACAAAGAAACTATGGGTTTTGCGGATCACATAGTAGATATAGGTCCAGGAGCAGGAGTTCATGGCGGAAAGGTCTGTGCACAAGGTAAGTTCTCTGAAATAATAAAATCTACTACCTCAATTACCGGACAATATCTATCAGGAAAAAGAGATATTCCAGTACCAGGAAAGAGGGTTACAAAAAACTCTGATAAATTAATTAGACTCCAAGGAGCAAATGGTCATAATCTAAAGAATATAGATCTAAACCTTCCTATAGGGTTATTTACTTGTGTAACTGGTGTCTCTGGTTCTGGTAAATCAACATTAATTAATCAAACCTTGCTACCTGCTGTTTCTAATAATTTAAATTTATCTTCTAGAAGAGATGTAAAATCATTTGCAAGTATCTCAGGAGCAGAAAATCTTGAAAAGATAATTGAGATTAGCCAAAGCCCAATTGGAAGAACTCCAAGATCAAATCCTGCTACTTATACAGGTCTTTTTACTCCTATAAGAGAACTCTTTGGAAGTACACAAGAAGCAAGATCAAGGGGATACAAAATTGGAAGATTTAGCTTCAATGTTAAGGGAGGTAGATGTGAATCTTGCCAAGGAGATGGAGTCATAAAAGTAGAAATGCATTTTCTTCCTGATATCTATGTTAAATGCGATGCATGTGACGGCAAAAGATATAATAGAGAAACTTTAGATATAAGATATAAAGGCAAAAATATCTTTGAAGTATTAGAAATGACCGTTGAAGATGCTCTTGATTTTTTTAGTGCTATCCCTAACATTAAGAGAAAGTTAATTACGCTTCAAGAAGTTGGTTTGGGTTACATAAAACTAGGCCAGCAGGCAACTACCCTCTCAGGTGGAGAAGCTCAAAGGGTTAAACTTGCTAAAGAATTATCAAAAGTTTCAACTGGTCACACCTTGTATATACTAGATGAACCTACAACAGGACTACATTTTCATGATGTTCAGCTCTTACTTAGAGTGCTTTTTAAACTTAGAGATAACAATAATTCAATTGTGGTAATAGAACACAATATGGAAGTTATTAAATGTGCTGATTGGATTATTGATCTAGGACCTGAAGGAGGTTCAGGGGGAGGAGAAGTTATTGCTGAAGGAACGCCTGAGGACTTAACTAAAAATAAACTTTCTTTTACAGGGCATCATCTTATTGAGGTTTTAGAGCTTAAAAACAAAACAAAGAGGGAAAGAGTTTCTAAGCATTGATCTCTTCAGCCTCAGTTTTACCTTCTATATCCTTAATAGGGTCTACTTTATCAACAAACTCAACTTGAGCAATAGGAGCTTTGTCTCCTGCTCTATAACCCCTTTTGATAATTCGTAAATAACCACCAGGTCTCTCTCTGTAACGTGGACCAAGTTCAGAGAATAGTTTAGCTACAGCTGTCTTATTTCCTAACCTAGAATAAGCAGTTCTTTGGTTATTAACACTATTTTGTTTTGCTAGAGTTACTAGAGGTTCAAGAAAAGTTCTAATTTCTTTAGCCTTTGCAAGAGTAGTTTTAACTGATTCGTGTTGAATGATTGATACAGCTAAATTTCTTTTAAGTGCTTTCCTGTGAGAACTATCTCTATTAAGTTTTCTACCTGATTTCCTATGTCTCATTTTCTATCCTGTTTCTTTAGTTTCAGGCGGCCAGTGCTCTAATACTAACCCTAAAGATAAACCTCTTGAAGCCAAGACTTCTTTTATTTCATTAAGAGATTTTTTTCCTAAGTTAGGAGTTCTTAATAAGTCCGATTCTCTCTTGGTTACTAAGTCTCCAATAAACTGAACATTCTCTGCTTTCAAACAATTAGCTGAACGTACTGTTAGTTCGAGTTCGTCAACAGGCCTCAACATTACTGGATCTATTGTAACTTCTTCTTTCTCTTCAATTACTTCTTCTAATCTGCCTAATTCAGCAAAAGCAGATAACTGGTGCTGAAGAATAGTAGCAGATATCTTAACTATCTCCTCTGCTTCTATGGTGCCATCAGTATCTATATCCAAAATGAGTTTATCTAGGTCTGTTCTTTGCTCTACTCTTGCATTCTCTACTGAATAAGAAACCCTCTTAACTGGTGAATAAGAAGCATCTAATCTAAGGAGTCCTATCTCTTTGTCTTCTTCTGATGATTTAACTAGATGAAAACCTCTTCCCCTGGTTACTTTCATTGACATCTCTAATGAACCTTCTTCGTTTAGAGTAGCTATAAGATGATCTTTATTAACTATCTCTACCCCAGTGGGAAGGTCTATATCTCCAGCAGTTACTTTTCCTTTTCCTTTTTTCTTTATATTTAATTCAACTTCCTCTGATTCTAAAATCGTTACAGGTAGTTCCTTTAAATTTAGTAATATATCCATTACATCTTCTTGAACTCCTTCTATAGAGCTGTATTCATGGAGAGCACCTACGATTTTTACCTCTGTTATTGCGGTACCAGGCATAGAAGAAAGAATAATTCTTCTCAAAGCATTTCCTAAAGTATGACCAAACCCTTGTTCTAATGGTTCTAATTCTATCCTTGACCTAGTTGGACTAACTTCCTCAACTACTATCTCTACTGGTGTTAGAAAATCTTTTATAATGTCATAGTTATCTGTCATATTTTCCCTCTTAAGTTTATTTTGAATAAAGTTCTATAATTAAATTTTCGTTAATGTCTGAATCTAATTGATCTCTTTCGGGTGTTGTTTTGTATGTCCCTAAAAACTGGGAAGCATCTAGTTCTAACCAATCGCAATCTTCTCGGTTAGAAAGATTCTCCAAAGCCAATTTGACTCTACTTTGTTGTTTCCCGTTTTCAGACAAGGAAATTACATCACCTGGAGAGAGTTGATAACTTGGAATATTTACAAGAGAATCGTTCACAGTTATAGCTTTATGACTGACCAATTGCCTTGCTTCTGCTCTAGTAGAAGCAAATCCAAGCCTATAGACCACATTATCTAACCTTCCTTCTAGTAGTTGGAGAAGTTTATTTCCAGTCACTTCTTTACTCTTTGCAGCTTTTTTATAATATTGCTTGAACTGTTTTTCCATTATGCCGTAAATCCTTCTAACCTTTTGTTTTTCTCTTAACTGAATTCCAAAATCAGAAATTCTACCTCTCCTTCGACCATGTTGACCTGGCATGGTCTCAGATCTACACTTATCTTCATATGGTCTAACGCCACTTTTCAAAAGAAGGTCTCTTCCTTCCCTTCTTGATAATTTGCACTTTGGTCCTATATATCTTGCCATTTCTAAACTCTTCTCCTTTTAGGTGGTCTACAGCCATTATGGGGTATAGGGGTTACATCTGTTATCTGAGTAATCCTTATTCCTCTGGCGTTTAAGGCTCTTATAGCAGATTCCCTTCCTGATCCTGGTCCTCTAACTCTAACTTCTAGGCTTTCAACCCCATTTACCTTAATTTGATCTGCTACAACTTCTGCAGCTCTTTGTGCTGCAAAAGGGGTACTTTTTCTAGAGCCACGAAATCCCTGCCCTCCAGCGCTTGCCCAAGCAATAGCATTACCTTGTTTATCAGTAATATTTATGAGGGTATTATTAAAGGAAGCATGTATATGAGCTATGCCCTCACTTACTTTCTTTTTTATCTTCTTATTTGCCATTTCTTCACCTTCTTATAGGTTTCTTAGGACCCTTTCGGGTTCTTGCATTAGTTTTTGTTCTTTGCCCGTTTACAGGAAGATGTCTTCTATGCCTGATACCTCTATTAGTACCTAAATCCATTAATCTCTTTATGTTTGTAGCAACCTCTCTTCTAAGATCTCCTTCTACAACAAATTTTGTTACTTCAGATCTTAAATTATCAAGTTCTGACTCAGTGAGATCTGAAATTTTTGTTGAACCTGAAATTCCAGAATTCTTACAAATAGTAAGAGCTCTTGTTTTTCCAATTCCATATATATAAGTAAGAGCTATCTCTGTATGTTTATTATCTGGAATATTTATACCTGCTACACGAGCCATTGTCTTCTCCTAACCTTGTCTCTGTTTATGTCTTGGTTCAGTTTCACAAATAACATATAACCTTCCTTTTCTTTTTACTAATTTGCAGTCCCTACATATCTTTTTTACTGATGCTCTTACCTTCATCTCTTCTTACCTTCCGCTTAGAGGATTATTGCTATACCCTTTTAAATTAGCTTTCTTCAGTAAAGATTCATATTGTCGAGACATAAGATGCGATTGAACTTGAGCCATAAAATCCATTATTACCACTACCGCAATTAGTAAAGATGTACCTCCTAAATAGAAAGGCACATTAGCTGAAACTATTAAGAATTGAGGCATTAAGCAAACAAGAATTAAATACCCTGACCCCCATACAGTCAATTTTGTCATTACTCCATCAATATAATCAGCTGTTTGCTCTCCAGGTCTTATACCAGGCATATAAGCTCCGGATCTTCTAAGATTCTCAGAAATATCCTTTGAATCAAATTGAAGAGCTGTGTAAAAGAAACAGAAGAAAGCAATCAATATTGAGAAAAGTATTACATATAAAGGTTGTCCTGGTCCCAACGCTAGTGCTATCTCTTGTAACCAATCTGATCCTTGGCCTTGACCAAACCACGTAGAAACTGAAGCTGGGAATAGTAATATGCTACTAGCAAATATAGCTGGTATTACTCCAGCTTGATTAATCTTTAAAGGTAGATATGAAGATTGACCTTGAACCATCTTTCTACCTTGCTGTCTACGTGCATAGTTAACAGTTATTCTTCTTTGTCCTCGTTCTATCCAAACTATAAAAGCAATTGCTACTATTGCTACTAAAGCAACAGATAAAAGCATCAACAGATTTATATCTCCTTGTCTGGCACCTTCGAAGGCTTGACCAATAGCTCTAGGTAAACCTGCTACTATGCTTGAAAAAATAATAATAGATATTCCATTTCCAATGCCCCTTTCAGTAACTAATTCTCCTAACCACATTAGAAACACTGTTCCTGTAACTAAAGATGTGACTGCTAGGATTTGGAATAAAACCCCAGGTTCAAGCGCCAATCCTTGATTTTGTAATCCTAGTGCTAGACCGCTTGCTTGAATGAAAGCAAGTAAAACAGTTCCATAACGAACATATGAGGTCCTCAATCTTCTTCCTGCTTCTCCTTCTTCTCTAAATCTTTTCTTAATTGAAGGAGTTGTTCCCTCTAATAAGCTCATAATTATTGATGAAGTTATATAAGGCATTATATTTAGAGCCATAATACTCATCCTTTCTAGTGCTCCACCAGAAAACATATTGAATAAATCAAGCAATGTTCCCTGATTTTGAGATACTAGACTTGAGAGTCTTTCAGGGTCTATTCCTGGGACAGGAATGTGGGTACCTATTCTATAAACTATGACTGCAAAAAGGACGAACCTTAATCTCCTCCATAATTCTGAAAGACCTTTATTCTGGGTTAAATTGTTTTGATTTAAAGACATACTATGTTTCTACAGAGCCTCCAGATTTTTCAATTAAAGCTCTTACGGATGATGAAACTGCAATACCTTCTAGAACTATTTTCTTACATTCTTCAGTATCACGAAAAACTTTCACCCTTTTTATGGATTTACTTATGAGTTTCTTTTCATAAAGAGAATTCATATCTATCTTTTCTTTATTAATAGAGAGTAGTTCGCTTAAACGCAAACTTTTTTGTTTTTTACTTGACCTCGATGAAAACCCATATTTGGGTACCCTCTTTTGTAAAGGCATTTGTCCACCTTCAAAACCTGCTCTAACCTTTCCTCCGGATCTAGATCTCAGCCCTTTGTGACCTCTTCCGCTAGTCTTGCCTGATCCACTGGCTGGTCCTCTGCCGAGTCTTTTTTTGCTCTTCACTCTAAGTCGGTTAGGCTTTATTTTATTAAGTCTCATAAAATTATTATTTATTTGCTATTTATTTCTATTAAATGATCAACTTTATTGATCATGCCTCTGTTCTCTACAGAATCAGTTACCTCAACTTCCTGTCCTCTTTTAAATAATCCTAAACCTTTAGCACTTTTCCGTTGATTAGGCTTTGACCCTATCAAGCTTTTTACTAGTTTAATTTTCAAAGTTTTCTTAGCCATAACTATTCTTTTCCTAATCTAGCTGCAACAGTCTGAGGAGACTCCATTTCTCTAAGGGCTTTAAGGGTTGCTTGAACAACGTTAACAGGAGTTGTAGATCCATAACATTTGGCTAGTACATCTTGAATTCCACTTAACTCAAGAACTGCTCTCATAGCTCCTCCAGCTATAATTCCTGTTCCAGGAGCTGCCGGTTTCATAAAAATAATAGATGCTCCAAACTTACATTTAACAGGATATTGAATTGTCCTGCCTCTTAACTCAATCTGAAACATATTCCTTCTTGCGTGGTCGAGGGCCTTTTGTATAGCAACAGGAACTTCTCTAGCTTTTCCTCTTCCGAAACCTATCTTTCCATTTCCATCTCCTACTACTGATACAGCTGTAAACCCAAAAATTCTTCCCCCCTTAACTACTTTTGCTACCCTATTAACATGCACAAGTTTCTCTTCCAAAACTTCGGAAGATAAATTTTCGTTTAAAGCATTATCCTGCATAATTTCCTTCTATTAGAATGTTAAACCAGATTTCCTAGCAGACTCAGCCAAAGCCTTTACTCGCCCATGATATTTATATCCTGATCGATCAAATGCTACTTCTTTTATTCCCTTCTCAATAGCTCTCTTTGCAATAAGTTCTCCTACCTTGGAAGCAGATTCAATGTTACCAGTATTCCCTTTTCTTAGTGAAGGTTCATTAGTTGAAGCAGAAGCTAGAATCTCAGACCCTAGAGAATCCATTACTTGAGCATAGATATGACTATTTGATCTAAATACGGTCATTCTGTGAAGGCTATCTAAAGCTATTCTGGAACGAGTCTTTCTTGACCTTCTGATTCTTCTTTCTCTTTTAATAACCATCATTAAGCCTTTTTAGATTCTTTCCTCTTAATTCTTTCATCTGCATACTTTACTCCTTTCCCTTTATAAGGTTCAGGAGGTCTTAAATTCCTTATTTCTGCAGCCACTTGGCCAATAAGTTGTTTATCTATAGACTTTAGAGTTATTTCAGTTTGACTTGGCAGCTCTGCACTAACTCCTTCAGGTAACTCATAAATTACTGGATGAGAATACCCTAAACTTAATTCAAGTTTCTTCCCTTCTATCTTAGCTCTATACCCAACCCCATTAATCTCTAATTTCTTTTCATAACCCTGGTGTACGCCTTGAATAAGATTTGAAGTTAAGGCCCTCATAGTACCAGTTATAGCAAAGTTCTCCGAGAGTCCCTTTTCAGGCTTGAAGGCTATAGAACTATCATCTTGCAAGATTTCTACTGAACTGGGAACTTTTAAAGTTAAATCCCCTAGCTTTCCCTTAATATTAAGAGTATCTGAATCTATTGAAACAGTAATACCCTCTGGTAAATTTATTGGTTGAAGATAAGTTTTAGCCATTTCTTTATCTAAAAAACTGAACAAATTATTTCGCCACCTATTCCAATCTCCTTTGCTTTCTTGTCTGTCATTAATCCTTGACTGGTGGATAAAATTACTGTGCCTAGCCCTCCCTTAATTGAAGGTATATCTTCACAACTTCTATATTCTCTTAAACCAGGTCTACTAATTCTTTTAAATTCTTTGATAACAGGTTTTCCTTCAAAATACCTTAATACGATAGTGAGCATAGGTTTCTTTTCTTTAGAAATTTCATATGCATCAATGTATCCTTCTTGTTGAAGAACCTTAACTATAGCTTCTTTCTTCGTAGAAGAAGGAACAGTTAGGTTTCTTTTAAACCTACTTTGAGCATTACTTATACTTGAAAGAAGGTCTGCTATGGGGTCTTGAACTGACATATCAACAATTACCAGCTTGATTTGACTAACCCGGGGATGTCTCCCTTCATAGCCAACTCACGAATTTTATTCCTACCTAAACCAAATTTTCTATAAACAGCTCTCGGCCTACCAGTTATACTACACCTCCTCTGTAACCTTACTGGACTTGCATTTCTGGGAAGCTTCTGAAGCTTAGTCTGAGCTTCCAATCTATCTTCATCAGAAGTATTAGGGTTTCTTATTATTTCTTTAAGTTTTATTCTTTTATCAGAGAATCGTTGGACGGTCTTCTTCCTTTTTTCTTCTCTTGCTTTCATTGATGCCTTTGCCATAGTTTCACCTGTTATCTATTAGTCTTTGAAGGGAAAGAGCATTGCTCTTAATAATACTTCCCCTTCTTGATCATCCTTTGCTGATGTTGTAATACTTATATCCATCCCTCTTATCTTGTCTACTTTATCGTAGTCAATCTCAGGAAAAATAATATGTTCTTTAATACCAATAGAAAGATTTCCTCTTCCGTCAAAGGAATTAGTATCAAGACCCCTAAAATCTCTCTCTCGTGGTATTGCTATTCCTAGCAATCTCTGAAGAAAGTCATACATTCTATCTCCTCTAAGAGTAGCTTTACATCCAATAGGCATACCATCTCTTATTTTAAAATTAGCTACTGATTTTCTGACTTTGGTAATAAGAGGTTTTTGCCCGCTTATCAATGCCATGTCTTCTGAAGCTCTTTCTAACAACTTTTTATCTACCAATACCTCACCTATTCCCATATTCAGAGTAACTTTTACTATCTTAGGAACTGACATATCAGATTTAAGGTTTAAAGATTCTTTAAGATCTTTAATTACAGTATTCTTATAATGTTCTTTTAGAGGAATCATTTAATTTCTTTTCCTGAGGACTTAAAAACTCTAATCTTTGAACCATCTTCTTGTACTCTTATTCCTACACGGTCTGGTTTTTTAGTAGAAGGATTGTATATAGCTATATTTGAAATATTAATAGGGGACTCTTTTTCTACTATTCCCCCCTCTATGCCAGCTTGGGGGTTAGGTTTAGTATGCCTTTTAACTATTTTTATTCCTGAAACAAAACATTTTTCATCTGAAATCATCTTTGTTAGTGTCCCTGTTTTCCCTTTATCCTTTCCAGAAATCACAAATACTTCATCGCCAGTTCTTAGTTTTTTCATAGCTTCTTATAAAACCTCCGGTGCTAAAGAAATAATTCTCATAAACTCTTCACTTCTTAACTCACGAGATACTGGTCCAAATACCCTTGTACCTATAGGTTGTTTTTGAGCATTGATTAAAACAGCAGCATTTTCATCAAAACTAATAGAAGATCCATCGGGTCTTCTAATTTTATTTTTGGAACGCACAATTACTGCATCTAATACTTCACCTTTTTTTACCCTGCCAGTCGGTATTGCTTCTTTTACAGTAACTTTAATAACGTCTCCTACTGCAGCATATCTTTTCTTAGAGCCACCCAAGACTTTAATACACATTAGTTTCCTAGCCCCACTATTATCAGCTACATCTAAGTATGTTTGTTCTTGAATCATGATCTACATATAAAAACTAAACTTTATTTACCTCAACTAAATTCCAAGATTTAGTTTTTGATATTTTCTTACCTTCTTCCACAACAACTGAATCTCCCTCTTTACACTGATTTCCTTCATCATGAACTTGTAGGCGCGTTGAACGTTTTATTATCTTCTTATAAAGGGGGTGTTTCACTTTTCTTTCTATAAGAACAGTTATTGTCTTATCTCTAGAAGCACTTACTACACGCCCTGTTTCACGTTTATTTAATTTTTTTTCCATTAAGTTCCTTTTAAATCATTCTCTCTTTTTAGAGTTTTAAGCTTTGCTATAGATCTTCTTAAATCTTTTATTTTATGAGTTTCTTTTAACTGACCTGAAGAGAGCTTGAACTTTAATTCCATAAGTTCTTTTAAATACTTTTCTTGTTCCTCAACAAGATTAGTTTTACTTCCTCTTAATTTTGATAAAAATTTATTTTCAGCCATTAAATTAATCTCTTCTTATAAAGGTTGTTTGAAAAGGTATCTTAGAAGCGGCTAAAGAAAATGCTTCTTTTGCTAAATTCTCTTCCACTCCTTCCATTTCATAAAGTATTTTTCCAGGCTTAATAGTACTTACCCAATACTCTACATTTCCTTTTCCTTTTCCCTGTCTTACTTCTAAAGGTTTCTTGGTAATAGGTTTGTCAGGAAAAACTCTTATCCAAATTTTTGCTCCTCTTTTTACCTTTCTTGTCATAGCTCTTCTTGCTGCTTCTATCTGTCGTGATGTTAATTGACCCCTAGAAATGGCTTTGAGACCGAAGGTACCAAAATTCAATGCATTTCCACGATAAGAAACTCCTTTATTCCTTCCTTTTTGTTGCTTTCTATATTTTGTTCTCTTAGGTTGAAACATATCTATGCCTTTTCTTTATTATATAAGGGTTGTTGTTTTAATATCTCTCCTTTAAAGATCCAAACTTTAACTCCTATAATCCCATAAGTAGTCTTCGCTTCAGCTAAACCAAAATCTACATCCGCTCTTAATGTGTGTAGAGGGACTCTCCCTTCTTTATGCCATTCAGCTCTAGCAATATCAGCACCCCCCAATCTACCTGCAACGCGAATTTTTACCCCTACTGCACCCTGACGCATACAATTTTGGACAGCTCTTTTCATTGCTCTTCTAAACATCACTCTTCTTTCTAATTGTTGTGCGACGCTTTCGGCTAGTAGTTTTGCATCTAAATCTGGTTTTCTTATTTCCTTGATACTTAAAGTTAATGGAATGCCCATTTTTCTATTAATTTCATTCCTCATGAGCTCTATATCTTCACCTTTTTTTCCAATAACGATCCCTGGTCTTGAAGTGTGAATAAAGATTCTTGCATTATCAGCAGTTCTTTCAATCTCCACTTTGCTCACTGAGGCATGGGATAATTTAGAAAGCAAGAATTCTCTTACTTCTATATCATTAAGTAGATTCTTTCTGTATTGAGATTTCTCAGCATACCAATTCGAAGTGTGTTGCTTTGTTATCCCCAATCTAAATCCAGTAGGATGTACTTTCTGCCCCATATTAGCCCCCTTCAGTTAGTGTTAGATTGATATTACAACTACGTTTAAAAAATCTATCTGCTCTCCCCCTTGCCCTGGGTTTAATTCTTTTCATAGTAAAACTCTTATCAACAGATATTGAAGAAATAATTAAGGTATTGGGATCTAGTCCAGAATTATGTCGTGCATTAGCAACTGCCGATTTTAATAATTTATTTACCAAGTAAGCAGATTTTTGCTTATCAAATATTAATATGTCTAGTGCCTCATTAACATACTTACCTCTAATTTGATTAGCTACCAATCTAGCCTTCTGATCAGAAACCCTAGCACCTTTTAGTCTTGCACTTACTTTAGTCATAAAGAATTAATCTGTTTTTGTTTTCCTATCTCCAGAATGAGCCCTGAAGGTTCTAGTCAATACAAACTCACCTAATTTATGTCCTACCATATCCTCTTGAATAAAAATTGGGACATGCTGTCTTCCATTATGCACTGCTATATTTAAACCAACCATTGTGGGAGTAATGATAGATCTTCGAGACCAAGTCTTGATAGGCTTTTTGTCTTGAGTTTGAATAGCTGCATCCACCTTCTTCTTTAGGTGTAAGTCCATAAAAGGTCCCTTTTTTAGCGATCTAGGCATTTCTTCTACGTATAATCATCTTGTCACTGGGTCTTTTCTTTCTAGTACGATAACCTTTAGTTGAGACCCCCCATGGAGTAACAGGATGTCTCCCTCCGGATGTTTTTCCCTCACCTCCACCATGAGGATGATCAACTGGGTTCATTGCTACGCCTCTAACTGTAGGTCTAACACCTCTCCACCTCTTGGCTCCTGCTTTACCAATTGATTGTAAGGAATGCTCGAAATTAGATACTGCTCCAACAGTAGCTCTACAATCTGAGAGAACCCTTCTTACTTCTCCACTTCTTAATCTTAATGTAGTATATCTTCCTTCAATTGCTAAAATTTGTGCTGAGGTACCAGCACTTCTTACCATTTGAGCACCTTTTCCTGGAAAGCCTTCTATACAGTGAACTACTGTTCCTAAAGGCATATTTTTAAGACTTAGAGCATTACCTGGACTAATAGGGGCTTTAGTACCAGATTCAATTACATCTCCTGGCTTTAAATCTTGAGGTGCAATTATGTATCTTCTCTCGCCATCTTCGTAAAGTATTAATGCTATATGAGCAGATCTATTAGGATCATATTCTATTCTTTCTACTTTTCCTTTTACCTGATCTTTATTACGTTTGAAATCAATGACTCTATAGTGTTTCTTGTGACCCCCACCCCTATGTCTTGTTGTAATTCTGCCTTTATTATTTCTTCCTGATTTTTGGATCTTTTTTTCTAGAAGAGGTGCGTATCCATCACCTTTATGCAAATCTTCTCTAGAAACCCAAGATCTTGTTCTTCTTCCAGGGGAAGTAGGTTTTGCTTTTTTTATCCTAGAAGCCATCTTTATTCAGTTCCCATATCTATTGATTGTCCCTCAGCCAGACTAATATAAGCTTTTTTCCAATCAGATTTTTTTCTTAATCCATAACGAGATCTTTTAACCTTACCTTTGTTGATCACTACAGTTACGTCTGTGACGCTCACAGAAAAAAGTTTTTCTACTGCTCTTTTAATCTGGTGTTTTGTAGCTTCCTTGGATACTTTAAAAGCATATTGATTTGACCTTTCCATCAAAAAAGAGACTTTTTCTGTAAAGTAAGGGCTTTTAATTATTTTATAGATATCTTGCATTATAAAAACCTTTCTTCTAGAGATGGGACAGTTTCAGAAGTAATAACAACCTTTTCAGCATTTACTAATGCACTAGGATTTAAGGAACTTATAGTCTGTACTTTAAGATTTCTAAAGTTTCTTGTAGCTAGAATAAGAGCTTCATCTTTCTTAGATAAGACAAAAACAGCATTGGAGATTCCCAAATCACTCAGAATTTCCTTAATCTGAGAAGATTTTGGTGGAGTCTCAATTTGTAAATCATCTATAGCAAGAATCCTTCCTTCTTTAGCTAGTCTTGACCAAATAGATCTCATAGCAGCTCTATACATCTTCTTATTAATCTTTTTATTTGCTTTCTTTGCATATTCTTTTGCGAAAGTAACCCCTCCACCTCTCCAGATAGGACTTCTAATGGTGCCAGCTCTAGCTCTACCAGTTCCTTTCTGTTTCCAAGGCTTTCTTCCACCCCCCTGCACTCTAGATCTATTTTTTTGTTCTTTAGTTCTCTGATGGCTATTGAATATATAAGTTGTTATTAGTTGATGTACCAGATCTTCATTAAAGGGCTGAGAGAAAATTTTGTCTGAAAGAGTTAGCTTAGAGCCTTTAGAGCCATTTTGTTTTAGTGTCTGAATTTCCATTTTTTACTTCTTCAATGATGGTCTGACTACAACAGTTGACCCTGTTGATCCTGGTATTGAGCCCTTGATTAAGAGAATATTCTTCTCAATATCCATCGACACAACCTTTAGGTTCTGAGTAGTTTTTCTTTGTTGACCCATATGTCCAGACATCTTTTTTCCTTTCCAGACTCTTCCTGGAGTCTGACATTGTCCAATAGATCCAGGTGCCCTATGTGATAAAGAATTTCCATGGGTAGCATCTTGCATACTAAAGTTCCATCTTTTAACAGTTCCAGCAAAACCTTTTCCCTTAGATATCCCTGAAACATCAACAAATTCCTTGTTTTCTAACTGATTTAAGGTAATTGAGTTTCCTACTTTTAATTCCTGTACCTCCTCTTCAGAAGTCCTAAACTCCCAAAGACCCTCACCAGGTGTAATTGAAGATTTTTTATAATGGCCTAATAACGGTTTATTTAAGTGTTTGTCAGTTTTTTTACCTGTAGTGACTTGAATAGAAGAATACCCTTCATGATCATTTGTTTTGATCTGAGTAATGGTGTTAGGTTCAATACTTACTACTGTCACAGCAATACCTTCTCCTTTCTCTGTAAAAAATCTTGTCATTCCTTGTTTTTTTCCTATTAAACCTATGCTCATTTTCTATTCATTTTCATCAAGACTAATTTGAACTAATACTCCTGCAGACAATTCAAGCTTTGTAAGTGCATCAAGGGTTTTTTCTGAGGGTTCAAGAATATCTAGGGTTCTCTTGTGTGTTTTTATTTCATATTGATCTCTTGCATCTTTATCTTTATGAGGAGATATCAAGATAGTAGTTTTGTGTTTCTTTACAGGCATTGGAATAGGACCTTTAACCCTTGCTCCTGTTCTTTTAACAGTCTCAACAATCTCTTTCGCAGATACGTCAAGAAGCCTATGATCAAAGGCTTTCAACC
>CAZMZZ010000024.1:0-22260 GCA_964571215.1 uncultured Gammaproteobacteria bacterium | reverse complement strand
AAAAATTAATGTTTCTACTTTAACAACCAAGTTAAAATAAATAAATAATCTTTAATGTAAGGAGGGAGTAAAAATGAAACTTGGAGTGCAACTTGGCTATTTTGGAGCTCAACCAACTGAGAATATTATTGGAATAGCTCAGGAAGCAGAATCTTTGGGTTATGACAGTATATGGACGGCAGAAGCATGGGGTTCTGATGTTTTTACCCCACTAAGTTGGATAGGAGCTCATACTCAAAAAATTAGATTAGGTACAGGTATAGCTCAGCTATCAGCCAGAACACCTGCTGCAACTGCTATGGCAGCTTTAACTCTTGACCATCTTTCAAATGGAAGAATGATATTAGGTTTAGGTGTATCTGGACCTCAAGTTGTTGAAGGATGGTATGGACAGCCCTTTTCTAAACCTCTGTCGAGGACAAGAGAGTATGTAGACATAATTAGAAAGATTCTTAAGAGAGAAGAGCCTGTAACTAATGACGGGAAACATTACCCTTTACCTTATAGCGGAGATGGAAGCTGGAATCTTGGAAAGCCATTACGTTCTATTACTCACCCTCTAAGACCAGACCTGCCAATCTTTTTAGGAGCTGAAGGTCCTAAGAATGTCACTATGACAGCAGAAATTGCTGACGGTTGGCTTCCTCTTTACTATTCTCCATACAGACAAGATGTTTATTCAGATCAAATAAAAAATGCTAAAGATAACTTTGAAATTTCTGTAGGAGTAACCATAGATATATGTGACGAGGTGGAAAAGGGATTAATCCCTATAAAAAATTCTTTAGCTCTTTACATAGGTGGAATGGGAGCAGCAAAGAAAAATTTTCATACTGAATTGATGGGAAGAATGGGATTTGAATCTGAAGCAAAAAATATTCAAAAACTCTTTTTAGATGGCAAAAGGACTGAAGCTGCAGTTGCAGTACCTGACGAATTTGCTGATGAAATATCTTTAGTAGGACCACCTGAAAGAATCAAGGATAGACTCCAAGCTTGGAAAGAAACTCCAATTACCTCTATTCTTGTAGGAACACACAGCAAAGAAAAACTAAGGCAAGTAGCTGAATTAATAGGTTAGGAGATTTAATATCTAAAGTGTTTAATCTTCTCTCCACTGTTACCTATCTCTGTCATAGCATTTATACCAATTTCTAAGTGAGTTTCAGTCCATTCATTGGTGACCTCTTTGTCTGACTCCTCTGTCTTTACTCCATCTGGAGTCACTGGGATATCAGAAACTAGCAATAGAGCTCCTCTTGCAATTTCATTGTAATGACCAACAATAAAAATCGTTGAAGTCTCCATATCTATTCCTATACAAGTAGTTTTTTTTAACTGTTTCATAAAAGATTTGTCGTGCTCCCAAACTCTCCTATTGGTTGTATAAATCACTCCTGTCCTATACTCCAGACCTTTTTCAATAATCTTTTCAGAAACAAATTTGTGTAATTTAAAGGAAGGTAAGGCTGGAACTTCACTGGGGAAATAATCATGACTGGTTCCTTCCCCTCTTACCGCAGCAATTGGAAGAATAAAGTGACCTATCTCACTAGTTTCTTTTAATCCTCCACATTTTCCAAGAAAAAGTACTCCTTTAGGATTGCAAGCAACTAAAAGATCCATGATCGTAGCAGCATTAGGGGAACCAATCCCGTAATTGATAATAGTTAGACCATCGTCGTTTGTAGAAGCTTGCATAGGTTTCTTTTTCCCATAAATTTCTGAATTAAATTTCTCTGAAAATTTCTCTACATAATCTGCAAAATTGGTTAACAAGATGTGCTTACCAAATTTCGTCAGAGGCATTCCTGTATATCTTGGTAGCCAATCTTTTGCTATTTCTAATTTGTCTTCCATATCTTTAATTTTTATCTATCCATGCTAC
The DNA here is from genome assembly GCA_964571215.1 of uncultured Gammaproteobacteria bacterium. GTDB lineage: Bacteria > Pseudomonadota > Gammaproteobacteria > Magnimaribacterales > Magnimaribacteraceae > CAJWPI01. The sequence goes on along the minus strand of CAZMZZ010000024.1, from coordinate 20,372 downwards.
TCCATTCAAGCTCAAACTCAAATTTGAAAAAATTTGTGGTCTTATTTCTTTGGGTTGAAACACAAGTAAGCAAAAATAGCTGTGAATACAGCTGCAAATAAAGAAAGAAGTAAAGGAAGTTGAAAACTAAAAATAATCATATCACTACGAGTGAAAAACCTTACTAGATGTAAGACCGAAAGTGCAGTAAAAATAGATCCTGAAATTAAAAGTAGTTGGTCTTTTTTCATACTTCTTTAAGATTTCAAGTAAATATTACACTTCTTAAAGAAAAAGTCTAAAGGATTATGAAGAAAGATTACCTAACTCTTCTTAACCTGAATCTCCCTTTATAGTATTCTTTAGATACGATGCTCCAAAAGCCCCTGGAATTATCTGAACCTTCTGGCCTGGCTTTAATTTTGCAGCTTTACCAGTATCACTAGTGGACCACTTCTGACCGTTATCTAGGGTTAAAAAAGAATCTATAATTTATATAATCTACTTTTTGGATAGTTGCAAAGTAAACTTCCTGTTTTTCTGCTGACTTAACTGGCTGTTTCTTTTCTTTCACCTCTTTTAATTCTTTTTTCAGAGGAGATATAAGTTGTTTTTGTTGTTGAATAACTTTATCAGAAGACCCTTCTTCTGTTACTTCACTGGTTTCCGCTGTCAATTCGGGTTTATTAGAATCAAGGATTGTTTTTTCTTTCTGGTTCTCTTCATTAGTGTCTTCATAGGCCTATTCCTGGGAGAGTTTTAATAAATTCTTTAACATCTTTAGCGGTCCTTATTGGATCTTCATACATAGGCATATGACCTATATTAGTATATATTTTAACCTTAAGTTCGGGGATATTCTCCTGATAATATTTAGAATTGGCAACGTTAATTAGATTATCTTCTTCCCCATGAATTATTAAAGTTCTAGTAACAATATCTTTAAGAACATCTGGTTTAGCAAATCTTTTTTCCACATCTCGGTTCATAGATAATATAGCCTGGCGCGAGCCCTCCAGTAAAACCAATCCATGAAATTGATTTATTAATGCATCAGTCACAAGCTTCTCATCTTTAAGAGCAGTCCTTAAGCCCTGTTCAGCAAAAAATTTAGGTGTAAAATAACGAAGCACAAATTTTGTTAAATCTGAAGACATTATCTTCCATGCAATTGGAGAATCATCAAGTGTCCTTTCTGCTTTCCTTTCTAGATCTTCATGATGCAGATCTTCGATAATTCCTCCTGAACCAATAAGAATTAATCCTTTAACTTGTTCTGGATAATCTAAGGCATAACTCCAAGCTACATTCCCTCCCATTGAATTGCCCAAAATAATAAATTCTTGAATTTCTATTCTTTTTGTAAAATCAAAAATAGTCTTAATGAAATTTTTCATGGTGTAATCAGCGGAGGGTATAGCACCTGTTAAACCAAATGCGGGTAAATCAAGACTGATCAAGCGAAAATCTTTTTCTAATTGAGGCACTATAAGCTCGAAATTAAATAAAGACCCATTGAAACCATGTAGTAATAGTATTACTGGACCCTTTTTATTTCCTTCATCTCTATAATGAATTCTGGCCCCATCATTCAGGTAAATAAAGTTAGAATTTCCTGTGGCATACTTAGTCTCTAACTCCTCACGAGAAATATCTAAATAAGTCCCCCCTAAAATAGAAACAACTAAAATGATAACTATTGTTGCAGCAAGCAGTTTAAAAAAGGTTTTCATTGATCCTTTTGATTTTTGTTATCTAAAGCAACTCTGTTGTTTATTTTATTAATATAGATTATTTCTGGAATCCCCAAAAGATTGAAAACAAGCATAAATATAAACCAGCCTTTATCATTGTTCTTAGCTGCAAGCCAACACGCTCTGACTGTCCAATATATTTCCCAAACTACCAGAGCAAGGATTACTATGTAATACATGCTTTTTTTCTTAAATATTAGCGTTAAAGAATATCATAAAGTAAGCTTATGTATGAATCTTGTTCTTTTGGAGATGAACCTTTAGAAGCATATATGAAAAAAATAATAGAAATCTTTTTAGCCCACATAACATCATGGGGATTAGTTTGGTTTGGGGTTGTCTTTTGGGGAAGCATCTTTAAAGCCACATCTGAGTACTTATTTCAAAACTCACATGATTTGTCTTTGACTCTATTGGCTTATTTATTGGGTTTAATTCTAGGCTTATTAGCAAAGTACAGAGGTTGGGTGTGGATAAATTAGTGAATCTAGATCTCAAAGATCTTTCTATAGAAGAAGAAAGGAAGGTTGCTAGAACCTTTATGGGTCGTATTGAGTGGGAAATGATAGCAATTGGATTAGGGCAATTCTCCTTATGGCTAGGTACTTGGTCATTAGTGGTGCAAAGCATAATTCCATTGTGGTTAGGTTTCTTATTAACGATTCTAACAACAGCCTTTGCTTATTTGCCTTCACATGCAGGTCAACATGGTCATCTTTCAGGAAAACATAAGAATTTACTGTGGTTAAATTTTGCTGTTGGGCAGATTTCTCTTATTCCCTTAGCTCAATCCCATGACATATTAAAGGCTACTCACTTAAAGCATCATGCCCATACTAACGATCCTGAAAAGGACCCAGACTATGGACATACCCATGTTGACAATTGGTGGCAATCAGCTATGAACATACACTTGCAAACTGGTAATGATGGAAAACTTTTAAAAATGGTAGAAAAATTTTCTGAAGATGACCCTTCTTTTAAACAAGCCATGGAACGAGGGGGATTATTTTCTTTGTTGTTCTTCTTTGCTCAGATGGGTATTGCCATATATTATCCTTTAGAAACCTTATTTTTATGGTGGCTCCCTAGAAAGATAGCCACCTCTTATCTAGGCATTATCTTCTCAATGAAGCCCCACAATAGACTTCCTACAGGAAGATACCTAGATACAAGATTTTGGAGTAACGGATTACCTAGATTTCTAAATCATTCAATGCAAATCCATGCCATGCATCATATGTATCCTAATATTTGTCATTTTGATGAACCTAAAGCAATTGAAGCCTTAATGCCATTTATGGTTGAAAGAGGAATGCCAAATTCAGAAAACATTCCTAAAAAGATAACAGCCAACTCTTTAAGACAATTAAATTAGAAAACCCCCTAATTACTCTTCTTATGATGTGATGCTATCACTGCCTCGCTATCTACTAGCCTCCTATGAATCGATCTAGTTGCTATAAATACTTCACTTACAAATGCAGTTAAAGAAAGTATCAAAAAAGCCATACATGCAATAAAAAGAAAAGCTATTAATAAAGAAAGATCAGTTTGATTCAGACTCTCTAAGAACAAGGCAACTATTACAAAACAAACAAAAAGTGCACTGGCTGTTGAGGTGCATATTGATAAATAAATTAGTTTACTTCTATTGGTTAATTTTCTTGTAGCTTCTTCAAGAACATCTCTTCCTTCTCCGTCAATATTTACGAGGGCTTGTTGTAAAACTCTCATTCTATCTTTGATCCTTCCAAGTCTTGCTGTCATTACATTAAGTAAAGCTCCAATGCCTGCTAACAGAAAAACTGGAGTAACAGCTATTTGCATTATTTCAGCAATGCTTATTAAACTTTCCATACCTTATTCTTTCTTTTTTTTAGAACTATACTATTTTTTTCTATAAATCTGAGAATTGCTTTCAATAATTGGTCTTAAGTGTGAAAAAAAATGTTTAGCTATTAGAGGTTGTGCATGTATATTTGGATGGATACCATCAGGTAACATAAGATTTTTGTCTAGAGCTATATCTTCTAACATAAAAGGAATTAAATTTACTTCAGCTGTTAAAGCTACTTCTTCAAAAATATTTTCAAAAGCTTTCGTATACTTTGCTCCATAATTTGGGGGAATTCGCATCTGAACAAGAAAAATCTGTGCTTCATAACTTTTACCTATCTTAGATATATCAAGCAAGTTTGATTTAATCCGTTCTAAAGGATAACCCCTTAGAGCATCATTACCTCCAAGTTCTATCACTAGAAATTCTGGTGAATGCTCTTTAAGCAAATTGGAAACACGTGATAAGCCTCCCTGGGTTGTGTCCCCGGAAATGCTGGCATTTATAACGTTTACTCTAGTATTAGTTGAATCTATTAAATCTTGCAAAATATTGGTCCATCGATTTTCACTAGGAATTCCGTATCCTGCGCCTATACTATCGCCTAAAATTAATATGGTTCGTTCTTCTTTTGATTGAACACCTAAAGACATTAAGATTATGACTAAAGTTAATATACTTAATTTGTATTTATTTAACTGGATGTAAAACATATAAATATTAAAACCATGATCATCAAAACCTCATCATTAAGAAAAGAAGTTCCATCAAGTGATGGTAGCCTAATTATATTAGAAGATATTAATCTTGAGTTAGAACAAGACAAATCTTTGGCTATTGTAGGACCCTCGGGATCAGGAAAATCAACTCTTCTGAGTCTTCTGGCAGGCATAGATACTGCAACTTCTGGAAAAGTTTACCTTGATGAACACCCTCTTCATTTAATGAATGAAAATCAAAGGGCTAGTATAAGAAAAGAGAAAGTAGCTTTTGTTTTTCAGTCCTTTGAACTTTTACCAGGTTTAACTGCCCTCGAAAATGTGATGCTACCAGCAGAAATAAAACATTTACCCAATGCTACAGAATTAGCAAAAGAGTATTTAAATAGAGTGGGTCTAGAAAAAAGATACGAGCATTATCCTAAACAGCTTTCTGGAGGCGAACAACAAAGAGTTGCTATTGCAAGAGCATTTGCCTGTAAAGCAAAAATATTATTCGTCGATGAACCAACTGGTAATTTAGACCCCAAAACAGGAAAAAAAATTATTGATCTTTTTTTCAAAGTTTATGAAGAAACTTCTCGTTCTTTAATAGTAGTTACTCACGATAAAGATCTTGCAAATAAATGTAACAAACAAATAGAGTTGAAAGAGGGAAAAATCATTTAAACATGTTATTTATTTTGTCTCTAAAATTATTATGGCGTGAACTTAAATCTGGCCAACTCACTGTTATGTTTGCGGCCATTGTTCTTTCTGTGACTTCAGTTTCCTGTATATCAATTTTTTCTGATCGTTTACAACAGGCCTTATTCTTAGAAACCAGAGAATTTCTAGGCGGAGATTTAAAATATGACTCAAATGAAGAGTTAAATAAAGCGGAACTGGAAGGAATTACTAACAATGAAGTCAGCTCTACTTTAATAACATCTTTTGCATCCATGCTTTCTTCAAAAAATAGAATGCAACTTGGTTCGATTAAAGCTGTTGATAATTCCTATCCTTTAGTAGGCCAGTTAACGCTTGAAAAAGACTCTTCCCAAAATAACCAAGAAAACCTTAACCCTAAAAAGGGTTTTGTGTTTGTTGATAAGAGATTGCAGCAATTACTAGATATTGAAATTGGTGACTTTGTAGAAATAGGAAATATTGAATTGACTGTAAGTAATATTCTAATAGCCGAACCTGACCGAGCTTCAAGTAGCTTTGCTTTCGCTCCTAAAGCTATCATGAATGTAGCTGACCTCCCAGCAACAAATATTATCCAACCAGGAAGTAGAGTAAGGTATGAATATCTTTTTGTAGGAGAAAAAAAACAAATTCTTCCTTTAAAAAATAAGCTAGAAGAAATAAAAAAAGCCGGTGATAGGGTTACTGAAGTTGGTAGTGAACAAGCATCGGTAGGAAATGCTTCAAAAAGATCAAATAGTTTCTTTTTGTTAGGAGGTGTTTTAGCGGTATTGATGGCTTCCTTCACAATAGCCCTAAGCGCCCAAAGGTTTGTGAGGAGACACAGTAAATACGTAGCTATTTTAAGGTCTCTTGGAAGCAGTTCTTTTGAAATAAAATCTCTATATATCTTGATATTTAGCGAATTGGCAATGATTTCAATTTTTATAGGAATCGGAATTGGTTGGTTCATACAAGAGTTCTTTGTTACTCTTTTAAAGGATTACTTTCCTACTAACCTTCCAAATGCTGGACTAGATCCTTTAATTATTTCAGCTCTAACAGTAATTATCTGTTTAACGGGTTTTTGTCTTCCTTATTTAGTAAAACTAGTAAATATTTCTCCTCTAGCAATACTTCGTAAAGAAAAAAGTGACTTTTCTTTCAACTCAATATTTTTCTTTTTGGTACCACTTGCTGCAATGTTTTTCTTACTACTCCTCTATACAAAAAACCTGCTGCTTTCTTCAATTATGTTTTTTGTAATTCTTGGTACATGTTTAGTGGGGATTTCTATTATCCTCCTGCTCCTGCGTAAAAAAAATCTCATAGGTCTAGGTGCTGGAAGCTTTACGAAATTAGCTTTTCAAGAACTGCACAGAAGAAAATATCAAAACGCCCTTCAAATAATAGCCTTTACAATCGCCATTGGGTTGAGTCTGATTGCCTTCAGCTTAAAAACTGATCTTATTTTAACTTGGGAAAAAAGCCTTCCTGATGACTCTCCAAATAATTTTGCTATAAATATCACAGAATTAGAACTACAACCTATAGCTTCTTTCTTAAAAGAGAATGGTATTAAAAACAATCCTTTCTATCCAATTGCAAGCGCTAGATTATTTAAAGATAAAGATAAAAAAGACATAGAGGCGACTATTGTCCCAATTGAGAGAACCTTCAATATTACATGGACAACAGTTTTGCCTAAAGAAAATCAGATTGTAGGGGGTTTTTGGTTTGACGATTCAAAGGTAAATGGCCTCTCAGTTTCTGAAGAAATTGCTCAAAGATATTCTCTAAAAGTAGGAGATATTATTCATCTTAAAGTGGCAGGAAAGTTAAAGAAAACTTTTATTCAGAATATTAGAAAAGTTAATTGGGAAAGTTTTACACCTAACTTCTTTTTAATAGGTCATCCCTCGTTACTTACAGACACACCCGCTACATATATAACCGCCTTTTATGTCCCAAAAAATAAAGAAAATCTAGTTAGTAATTTCATGCTTGAATTCAGGACAGTATCATTACTGTCAGTAGACGCCTTATTAAAGCAAGTTACTGATATCATTGAGCAAGTTTCTAAGGCTTTACAAATAATATTAGCCCTTACAGTTATCGCGGCTTGCTTACTAACAATAGCTACTATACAAGATAGCTTTAAAACGAGATTACACCAATCTGGGATATTAAGAACTTTAGGAGCAGAAACTTCTCTGCTACAAAAATCAACTATGCTGGAGTTTGCTTGTATCGGCACTATCTCCGGTATTCTAGCTTCATCTTTGGCACAAACATGCCTTTATTTTCTAGAAAGTAGAATATTTGACGTTACTCCTGCTTTTCATTACTCCATATGGTTATTAGGCCCTACATCAGGATTAATAATAATAACGCTTCTTAGCTTTTTCTTAATAACTTCAATTACTTCTAAGAGTCCTAGGGAAATTTTATTAAAATCATAAAAGATTTCTTTATTCCTATCAGTAATATCTCTAAATAAATCTTTCTTTGGTTTAAAATTAAATTATGAAAACCTTAATTTTTCTTTCTCTTTTGTTATCTTTTGTTTGTTCTGCTGAGACTAAATTAATAATACTAGGATCTGGTACCCCCAATCCTAACCCAGAAAGAAGTGGATCTGCTTACGCAGTTATAGTAGATGAAACTGCTTATCTAATAGATTTTGGACCTGGAGTGATAAGAAGTTCAGCTGCTCTATCTAAAGAATGGGGAGGACCTTTCTATTCCTTAAATATAGCTAATCTAGAGTATGCTTTTCTGACGCATATACATTCTGATCATTCAGCGGGTTTGGCAGATCTTATTCTATCTCCCTGGGTTTTAGGAAGGGATAAGGAATTAAAACTTTACGGACCAAAAGGTTTAAAGGATATGGCCAACTCAACTTTAGAAGCTTACAAAGAGGATATTGACTACAGAATAAACGGTAGTCAGCCCTCAAACGATGTCGGCTATAAAATCACTTTTAAACAACTTTTTGAAGGTGTGGTCTTCAGAAATGAACATCTTATAGTCGAAGCGTTCTTGGTAAATCATGGAGAATTAAGTGATTCTTTTGGTTTTAGGTTTCAAACTAAAGATAAAACCATCGTTTTTTCTGGAGACACAACCCCCACGAAGAATATTGAGAAATTTGCTTACAAAGCAGATATTTTAGTACATGAGGTGTATTCTCAGGAAGGATTCCTAAAAAAAACAAAAGAATGGCAGGTCTATCACAAGTCACACCACACCTCTACAATCGAAGTGGCTGAGTTGGCTAGGAAAGCAACTCCTAAAAAATTAATACTTTCACATATTCTGTTTTGGGGCTCTACTCGAGAAAAAATTCTTAAAGAAGTAAAAGATAATTATGATGGAGATGTGTTAATTGCAGAAGACCTTATGGTCATTGATTAAGGAATAGAAGGTTCCTTAAAAACGTTAAATCAAACTGAGTATTTTCTTTAGACAAGAGTCAATTTTCCCGTTGTTTTGAACAATATATTCTGCGTACTGCTCATACAGTCCTTTTCTTTCTTTGTAAACCTCCTGAATAGTTTGATCTGATCTTTTAAGCAGGCCTCTTTCAGAAAAATTTGATACGCGAGCTAATATATCTTCATAAGGTACTTCAAGATAAATCACCATAGAATTTTCTGTAATGTACTCCATAGCTTTATCACAAAACACAGCACTACCTCCAGTGGCTAAGACAATTTGGTTAAATTCCACCGAAAGTAAAGAACTTTCTTCAATTTCTTTGAATTTTTTATTTCCCTTCTGGCTCAGAATATCCTGTAAAGATTTACCATATTCTTTTTCGATAAGTAAATCACTATCTACAAAATTAAATTTCAAGTGTTTAGCCAGTTTCTTCCCTATAGAAGATTTACCAGCCCCTGTCATACCTATTAATGATATTGAATTATTCATTTCTATTTTTATATCTAACAAACTAAACTTTATTTACATCAGATTTGAGCATTTACAAATCTAAGTAAGTGGCGTTGCTTCTGGATAAAAAAATGGAACTGCTTATACCCTATCTTAACTACCCAGAGAAAAGATATTAAAGCCATTTTAAAAGAACTATCCACTATTTGTCAGTAACAGTTCATGTTAAAGAAAATATCAAGTTTACAAAAAAATTTTTTACCTCTGGTACAGTAGAGTTGTTTATAACTGTTATTTGGTTAACTGTACTGTCAACATCGCTTATTAATTTAAGTAGGAGGATACAAAAATTAAAGTCTTTTATATATCTCTTCTAATAGCTACTCTCCACAATAGTGCATTTACTGAACCCATTCTTAACGATTCTGATATAGAAAATGGAAAGATCAGCTATGAGAAATATTGTGCTGAATGTCATGGTTTTAAACTTCAAGGAACCGCTCATGGATCAAGTTTATCTGACCAGAATTTTTTTAAGAATCTAGGACAAAATGAAAAAAAACTTTATGAAGTAATAATATCAACAATGCCTCCAGGAAAAATTGGAGTTATACAAAAAGCAGATTATTTAAACATAACTAGTTATATTTTGAATTTCGGTAATAAAGAAAGTGATAATAATCAAGATTGGGTTGTGTTTAGTGACCCCAGTACAGTTGACAAGCCTGAAGAAAGAAAGTCACTCTTTGAGAATAGGGTTATTAAGAATTTCAAAGATATTAGTGACAAAGACATAAACTACCCAGAAGAAAATGATTGGACTTCATGGAGAAGGACTCCTTTAGGATTTGGATATAGCCCTTTAGAACAAATTAATAAGAACAATGTACAAAACCTGAAACTATCTTGGTCTCTGACCATGAATGAAGGGAGCAACCAAGGAACTCCGCTTATATCTCAAGGAGTTATGTTCCTTACACATCCGGGGAATATGATCCAGGCAATAAATGCAGCAAACGGAAAACTGATTTGGGAATATAAATATCCTTATCCAAAAGATTCGATGCTTTTAGGTGGACCAACAAAAAATATAGCTATATATAAAGACAAAGTTTACATAGCAACTTATGACGCTGCATTAATAGCTCTTGATATAAGAACAGGGAAGCTTTTATGGAAGAATGTAAAAGCTGACTATAAAGATGGATACACACATTCGAGTGGTCCAATTATTGCAAATGGTGTAGTTATTTCTGGTATTAATGGGTGCGAAAGATATATTGAAGCTGGTTGTTTCATAACAGGACATGACCCAGATTCAGGGAAAGAGATGTGGAGAACATCTACAATTGCGCTTTCTGAAGATATTAATGGCTCCTCATGGGGAAACACTCCTGATATATTTAGGGCTGGGTCAGATACATGGATAGCTGGAAGTTATGATCCTGAACTTAATATTTTTTACATTGGCACATCACAAGCCAAACCATGGGTTGCTGCAAGTAGGGGGATGTCACCAAACGAAAAGGCTCTATATACAAACTCGACCTTAGCCATGAATCCTCAAACAGGTAAAATACTTTGGTTTTTTCAGCATATCCAGGGTGAAACTATAGACATGGAAGTTGGTTTCGAAAGAATCTTAGCAGATATAGGTGATAAAAAATTATTACTAACAATAGGTAAGGATGGCATTCTTTGGAAGCTCGATAGGGAAAAAGGAAACTTTATAGACCTAAAGGAAACAATTACTCAAAATATTTACAAAAAAGTTGATAGAAAGAAGGGCAAGGTATTTTACAGAGACGATATTTTATTCTCAAAAATTGATACGCCATTTTCTGCTTGCCCAGGAATATATGGCGGACACAATTGGCAAGCTGTATCTTACGACCCAGAAAGCCATCTAATGGTTATACCCATTCATCAGCTGTGTTCCGATATGATCGGAAGATATGTTGAGCGTAAAGAAGGCGGTGGTGGATATGGTGGAAATTCTAGAAGCTATAAAATGGATAATACAAATGGCAAGGTGGGTAAACTAGTAACAATAGACATAAAAAATATGGAAAAGATTTGGCAATATGAACAAAATGCTATGTTTTTAACTGGATCTTTAACTACATCTGGGGGTTTAACATTTATAGGGGACTTAGATAGAAAATTTATGGCTTTTGACACTAAAACAGGAAAACTTTTATGGGATACAACTTTAGGATCTGCTCTACACGGATTCCCTGTTTCATACGCAGTGAATGGAAAACAGTTTATTGCAGTTCAAACGGGAATGGGTGTTTTTCGAGCCATGAGTTCTGTAATAAGCCCAGATATATATCAACCTGAAGGTGGAAATGCCATATACGTATTTGAATTACAAAACAACTCCTAATGTAATTTACAAAGATAAAGATTTTAAATGATGAAACTTAATGGACTATCCATTCTTTAAGCATTTGAAATATTAATCCCCTTTGACGAAATTTCCTATGGATTCCAATGCTTCTAAAGCTTCGGGCAAAAAAGGTGCATATCCCTGCCAAACATGAACCATATCCTCCCACACTTGCAAGTCAACTTGACATCCTTCTTCTTTCGCTTTCTGTGCAACTCTTTTTGAATCATCAAGTAACATTTCTCTACTTCCGACTTGTATCAATAAGTTAGGAAAGTCTTTGAAAGATGCAAACAAAGGTGAAGCTAGAGGGTTTGTCTTTTCTTCTGGTGAATTTACATACGCATTAGCCATTCCCGTGATTCCTTCCCTTGATAAGAATGGATCAGTTTCACTGTTTTCTTCAAAAGAAGTTGAGGTAGGATCAAGTTCAGTCCAAGGAGACAAAGCAATTACTCCATCTGGAAGAGACAGCCCCTCATCTCTCATAGCTAAGGTAGAAGCTAAACTTAAACCACCCCCTGCAGAGTCGCCGGCTATATAAGTTTTATCAGCAGAACCGACACCACCAGGTCCGTTTTCTGACATCCAGTTAAATGCAGTCTTAACATCCTCAATACAGGCCGGAAATTTATCTTCAGGAGCCAAACGATAATCTATTAGAAGTACACTTGCTCCGGTAGCACGTGAAAGATAACTGCATAAGCTTTGATAACCTCTTACGGACCCCAAGATATAGCCTCCTCCATGTAAATAAAGAATACGCTTATTAGGATCAGCTCCTTCGGCTGCTAACCAAAGAGAGTATATACCCTCTGCACTAACAGGAACTGCTGCACAACAAGGTTTTATAGATTCATCGGCATTAAAATAATCATCTATAACATAGCGAGAGTGCTTCATGCCTATTCTTTCATCCAAAACAGAGCCGAATACTTCTAATAGATCCTTTTGATGTTGAACAACTACCTGATTTTCTTTTGAACTCATATCAACTCCATCATTAAAAATTAAAACCTATGATAAACCTAAACCTCCGTCTACTCTAATCATTTGACCGGTGATATAACTAGCTTTTTCACTTGCTAAAAAACAAGCAGCATCACCAATTTCTTCTGGATTACCCCACCTGCCCATTGGTATTTTTTTTAAAGAAGACTGGTACCTTTCTTTATGATTGAAAGTAATCTCAGTAAGTTTTGTTGCTACAAACCCTGGTGCTAGCCCATTCACTCTAATCCCTTTTTCTGCCCAAGCATCAGCCAAAGTTTTTATTAACGTAAGAATTCCCCCTTTGGAAGCCGAATAGGCAGGATTTCCCTTAACCGCTCTATAACTAGCTCCTGATCCCAACATTATGATATTTCCAATACTTTCTGATAACAGAGGCTTAAACTTCTGGCAACAAGTCATCATAGAGATTAGATTTACATCTAAAACCTCGCGAAATCCTTCTAATTCGAACTCCTTACGTCCATATTTAACAGTACCTTGGGAACATATCAGAACATTTAATGTTTCGAAAGGTAAAATAAAATTATCAAGAGCACTGTCTTCAAGCAAGTTAAGCTGGGAATAACTACATTTTTCAGCAACTGGATCGTCAACATCATATTTGGATAGCGATGCTTTTGTACCAGTTACACAAACTTCAGCTTCAAGATTTAAGAAACAATTTGCAATACCTCTACCGATGCCACTGCTTCCACCGATGATTAAAACTTTTTTGTTGGTGAAATTCATTCAGCTTCAAGTTTAAGCTGAGTAACCACCATCTACTGGAATAGACTGACCACTTATATACCCAGCATTTTCAGATGCTAGGAAAACTACTACCTGAAATAGTTCGTCAGGTTCTCCTGCCCTGTTAAGGGGTACTTGTTGCATCCACTGATCTAAAATCCCTCCTGGTGGAGATTCTATCTCTTGAGACAAACCAACTGCTATTAAGCCAACAGCTACACAATTTGCTCGAATACCATTAGTCCCTTCCTCTCTAGAAATAGCAGTGCATAAATGCTGCACTCCTGCTTTTGGTACTGATGAAAGACCGTCTGTACTTATATACTTATGTATAGCAGCAGTAGTTAAAGCCGTAATTGATCCACCTCCTCCTTCGCGCAGTATAGGAACTGTGGCTTTTAAAACATGGTAGAACCCTTTTACATCCGTATCTATTGTTGAATAAACATCCTCTGGATTAGCGTCCATTATAGGTAAGATATGAAGAAAAGGACCAGTAGCAAATATAACAGAGTGTATCCGATTAAATTTTTGTTTAGCTTTGTTTGCAAAAGAAGTAGTTTCTTCAAGATTCAACAGATCAACTTTCTCTATAAGACCCTCAACTCCCTTATTCTCTATACTCTTTAAATTTTCTTTTGCTGCTTTTTCATTTGTTAAATAAGTAAAGGCAACGTTGACGCCACTATCTGCCAACAGATTTACTACTCCAGACCCTAACCCTCCAGAACCACCAAAAACTACTGCAGCTCCCTCAGGAAAACTGTAATTCGTCATATTTCTTCTCCATGTATTTTAATTCTTTTCTTGATACTGTTTTTCAGCATTTGAGAATATAAGTTCATAAAATCCTTCCAACATCTCTTGTACTTTGTTTTCAGCTAATCCATCTGCTTTCCAGTGGCTATACCAACAAACCTCAGATTCTGATGAAGAAACTTCTTTTACTGAAACGCAAGATACATAGTTTGTAAAAGGAAGACAGCTTTTATCTATTACAGAATAAACAAAATAACTATCACCTGAAACTCCATCAAATCTTTCTATCACCTCTCCAGGATAACCTGTAATTTCACTTAGGGTAATGTACCTCAAAGAACCTATTTCATTGCTAGAACATTCCACTTTCTCTATGTTTTCAGGTAAGAAAGAACCTATGTCATCGAATTTTAACAATCTTTCCCAAAAATATGATTTGGGAACCTTTACTATCCTTTGCACTCTTGCGATTGAACTCAAAACTTACTCTCAGTTGTGATTTTTAAGAAAATTTAAGTACTTTTTTGATGAGTTATACAAAAAATTAATGAATTTATGCTACTTTTTCTCCTACCCTAGACCAGGATTGGACCTCTGGTAAAACCTTTTCAGCAAACAGTCTAATACTCTTTTCTGCATTCTCTAGAGTCATTCCCCCGTAACTTACTTGAATAGTTAAATCAAAATCTCCAAGAGCTTTCTTTCTGTTTTCTAACTTCTCTAGAATCTGTTGGGGAGTCCCCCAAGTGTTAATATCTACGAAAGCTTCCCCTGCAGCTTCATTTCCAGTTTCACGAAGCTGTTCTGCCCCAGAGGCATAGTCATCATAGCCCTTAATGCTATCAAAATGGTCATTGGCCATTTCATAATGATCTAAAACAGTTACGTAATAATTGGCCATATGTTCTCTAGCAAGCTCTTCTGCACGATCACCACTTTCATCACAAGACATAAAATCTACACAAATTGGTGGAGGAGCTGGTCTATTATGGTGTTCCTTAAATAAATCACGATAAGTACCAAAATGGTCAGTCATTTCTTCCCATGGTTTTTGAGCAAAACTCATCATGACAGCTCCCAAAGCAGCTACCTTAGCTACTGAATGGGATGACATGGCGACCGCATACAAGCGATCTTTAAAACTTGCAAAAGGTTTTGGTCTTACCTCAGTTTTAACTTGCTTATAATGCTTTCCGTCAGCTTCTACAAACCCAGATTCAAGACCTTCAATGATAATTTCCGCTGATTCATCAAATCTATCTCTTGCTTCTCCCATATCAACACCGAAAACATCGTACTCTCTCCTTGCCAGACCGTGGCCTATTCCAAAAAGTGCTCTACCTTGACTAAGATGATCTAACAGAATCATCTTCTCAGTTACACGTAAAGGTGAATCCCACCAAGGAAGTATCACTGCTCCTGTCATCAAATTAATTTTTTTTGTTCTACCTGCCATGTAAGACAAAAATTGCATGCCGTCTGGTGCCATAGCATAACTATTAAAATGGTGTTCAACCGCTCCTAGAGTATCAAACCCTAATGGTTCAGCAAGGTCAGCAATGTGCATATCTCTTTGATATGCCTCAGCATCTGAGATTTTATCTTTGAAGTTTTGAAATACCATCAACAATCCAACTTTCATTTTGCAACTCTCCTAATAAATAAATTTTTTAAGACTTAAATTAAAACTCGTGCATTATTTCAATTCCCCAGGTTTTTGGAGCTCTTGCCATAGCATAACTCCAAGCAGCTCCAGCAAAAACGTCGTAACCAACAGTAAACCCGTCTTCATCTGTAAGATTACGACCAAAGACACTTATCTTTGTATCGTTGATCCTACGGTTAAAAGAAACATCCACCAAAGTTTGGTCTTTATCGTTATAAGTAGTCGGAGTATTTAACTGGGAAACATGGTGTTTACCTATGGAATGAGCACTTGCTCTTACATAAAACTCTCCTCTTGTGACAGGAATGTTATAGGTTCCACCAAGCGTCCAAGTTAAATCAGGTGAGCGTAGAGGTTCCAGGTAAGTGTAGTCTGCATCCACACCGGAACCTGTGAAGTCTGCAAAAAATTCTCCAAATTCTGCATCTAAAGTTCCTAAGTTTGCATCAATAGAGAGGTTTTCAGTAAGAAGAGCGTGTAACTCTATTTCAACTCCCTCAAAAGTTGCTTCCGCAACATTTTTTGCCACTGTTGACCTACCCAAGGCAGCTGTTGGATCCACTACATCAACGTCAATCTGTTTGTCCTCATAATCCATAGAAAATACTGTAAAATTGAAATGAACTCTATTTTCTAGAAGAGTGGTCTTAATTCCGATTTCAGTGTTAGTAACTGTTTCAGGGTCGTAAGGTATTGTTGCAGAATTTAAACTTCCCCATCTGCCATTAAAGCCTCCACTTCTGTACCCCTTTGAATGTAAGGCATAGACCATAACATTAGGATTGGCTGAATATTTAATTGCTACTTTAGGGGTAAATTTAGTCCAGTCAGCACTCGCATCAGTATTTAGATTAGGACAAGCTGGATAAGGTCCATCACAAGCTTTAGATCTTTTTTCTTCATCAATAGATCTTCCGCCAACTGTCAGTGTCCATGCATCATTTAATGCTACATCAGCTTCAAAGAAAACAGCAGTTGAATCTGTTTCCTGTTGAGTTGTTGCATAAATAGGAACTACTATCAGAGGATCTGTCCTGGGTACAGCACCAAAAAGGTCATAGAATCCTATAAAACTAACCAGATCGATTCTATATTCAGAATCCCATTTGTAGAGTCCAGCAACATAATTTACTGGTCCATCTAAA
Source organism: uncultured Gammaproteobacteria bacterium (assembly GCA_964571215.1). GTDB lineage: Bacteria > Pseudomonadota > Gammaproteobacteria > Magnimaribacterales > Magnimaribacteraceae > CAJWPI01. The sequence continues at coordinate 3,809 of CAZMZZ010000024.1, read as the reverse complement.
TCAGAAGTTATTCTGAATTCATGGCTAGTTTGTTCATAAGAAGCAGGGCGGGAAGTGTGGTAGAGAGGCAAAGGTGTTCCATCCCAATCTTGGTACACTTCTTCATCAGTTTCCTTGTAACCAAATATGTAATCAAATTTCATAGAATCTGATATATCCCAGCGCAATTCAATTATGCTTGTATCTGTATCAAATGAGGCATTTCTACGGTTTGCTTCATTATTGTAGACTTTATGTCTGTCTCCACTCTGAGGAATCCCCAAGCCAGGAGAACATTGGCCGTATGCTGCACACCACCAAGTAGTTGCCCCTCCTAAGTTAAGTGCAGTATGAGCATCTTGGTCTTGTTCTTCAACAGTATGAGTAACCTCGATTTCCAGATCCTCTTGGGGGTTGAATAAAAGGTTTATAGTTGCCTGACTATAATCTGAACGGCCTAAATCTTCATTGTCTACCAAGTTAGTTAGGAATCCTTCAGATTGATCTCTTCTGGTAATACTAACCTTTCCAGCAGCATTGTCAGACATGCTGAAGTTAAAAATACCTTCTAGTGTTGTAGTATCATAATCACCAAACCCAACTCTGACTTTTCCCCCTTGCTCTCCAGTTGGTTTTGACCTTGTTAGGTGAATCACCCCAGCAACTGTGTTCCGTCCAAACAAAGTACCTTGTGGACCTCTTAATATTTCTACACTTTCTAAATCAATTGTTTTCAACATAGCTCCAGAATTTGCTCCTACAAATACACCATCGAGATAAACACCAGTGGTGGGATCAAAATTCTTTTCTACATCTGAAACACCAATACCCCTTATAAAAATTGCAGTAGGACTTCCAGGCCCCTGTTGTAAATCATCAATCAAAAGATTGGGTGAATCTGCAGCTAAATCTCTTATATCTGAAGGAAATCTATCTGCAATATCAGCTTCAGATAAAGCACTTACAGAAAGAGCAGTATCTTGAATATTTTCTTCTCTCTTTCTTGCAGTAACTACTATTTCCTCTAAAACATTAGCTGACTCGTCTTCTGCAGAAAAAACTGGATAGACAAAGAAAGCTAAAGTAAACGTTAGAAACCCACCTAATAACGAATTTTTCATATAAACCTCCACAAGATTACTTAATGTTTGTAGATATTAACCTAGTTAAAAAAATGTGCAAATTATAATCAGAAGAACCAGAATAAATTTTTAGTTTACAAATAATAAGTTGCAATACTTTTTTAGATTAAAAAGAAATGGAAAATAATCAATCATGGACTACTTTCTCTATAGACAAGATTGAGATGTAAAATCTAATATTCTTAAGTTGGAACTATGAATCTTTTATTATTAAAGAAATTCCACTGAATGATTATCCTGCTCTTTTTTTATTGAAATATCAATTTAATATAATAGTGGAGCTTATGGTTAAAAATTGGAACCACCTATTCTCCAAGTTGGTGTTCCTTCATAGCTACTCTAAGAATAACTTTTTAACAGAGAATTAAATATTACGAATAATTTGCTTAATACCTGTAGTCATATTTTCCTATTACTATATGATGCTGCTTTTAATTTACCGCATACATCCAAAATTAGGAATTTTGATTAATGTTAACCTTATTTGTAGAAAATTTTGTATTAATCTTTGTGGCCATTGACCCTATATCTTTGTTGCCCATTTTTGCTACTTTTACTCAAGGATTAAATCAAAAAGATCTTAGAACCCTTGGCATCCGCACTGGTGTAACGGCTTTCATAATATTATCGGTCTTTTGGATGTTTGGAAGTCAAGTCCTTCAACTAATGGGCATAAGCATTAATTCTTTTCGGATTGTAGGTGGAATGTTTTTAATGATCATTGCATATCAAATGGTATTTATGCAAAGACAACAAAGTAGAGAGAAAACGGCAGAAAGGGCAATGGATGATGAGGCATTATCATCTCTTGCAACCTTCCCTTTAGCTATTCCACTCGTAGCTGGACCAGGGGCGATTACTATTGTCATCCTCTTATCAGAAAAGTCTGGAGAATCTATAAATTCTCACTTAGTTGGTTTTAGTCCTATCTTTATTATTATTCTTTTAACCACGCTGTCTCTGTGGATTTCTGGAAAGATTGCAGAAAAACTACCTATATCTGTATTGGATGTTCTCCAAAGAACTTTCGGTTTATTGCTTGGGGCTTTAGCAATAGAGTTTGTAATTCAGGGAATAAGACTCACATTTAGTATTTAAAATCTTAAAATAGTGGTAGGGCTTCTGGTTAAAAATTGGAACAACCTATACCCTAAATTTTTTTCCTTCTTAACTACTCATCCCACTCTTTAGCATAAAAATCTTTTAAAACATTAAAAGCTAACTTTTTATTACCTTCTTCATCTATTAATCCTTTGCGATTATAGAAGTCTTGAATACCAGCTAAGGGTCTTAACATTGCCCTAAAATCTTTTAGGATCCAAGGTGTCATGCCCTGAATCTGGGGGTTTTTTAAAATCATTTTTAATTGGGTTTTGTAAACTTGCTTTTGATATTCTTCAGACCAAATCTTGCCTTCATTACGCAAACCGAATTTTGCGCCAGCACCAAATTCAGAGATATGAATAGGTTTATCAAAAGCTGACGTAATTTCAATGGTTGGAATAAGCTGAAACATGAGTTTCCTTAAAGTGCTTTCTTTAACCTTTAATTGATCAGCGAAGACTAAAGAATAATACCACCCAAAGTATTCGTTATAAGAAATTAGATCTACAAGCCCCCCCAGAGGATCGTTGACTTCTACCTTAAATTGCACCTTGGTTGTTAAATCTAATCCAGCCTGATCAATAAGTGACTTGAAAATAGCCTTTTCTTTATAACTAATTTCAGGAGAGTTTACTCCCAAAAAACATAGGGCCAGAATAAGCTCTTGTAATTCTCCTCTATCCCCAGACAACAAAGCGGCGGTTGTAAGTCGTGAACTATCTAACGCTCTTACCTTACTAATAACTTCTTCAAGGAAGTTCATTCTGGAAGATGAGAAAGGAGTTTCATTAGCCACAGACCAAACTACTACTGAACCTCTATTCCAGTCTCGCTGAATCAGTCTTTTAATCTGATTAATGGCAATGTCTAAAGTTTCAGGATTGTCCCAATCAATATTCCAGTAAATAGGAATTTCTTCCCATAGCATTAACCCTAGGGAATCAGCTACTTTTGCAAGTTGTCTGGAATATGGGTAGTGGGCAGCTCTTACAAAATTTGTATTTAAACTTTTTGCAGTTACAAGCAGGTCTTTAAAATGATCTGATGAAAATGCTGGTCCAGGTATTCCAATTGGTTCTGAATGCATAGAAATACCTTTTAGTTTAATAGGCGTTCCATTAAGTAGGATTTTCGTTCCTTGAGTTTCTATGGTTCTAAAACCAATTCTATCTGAAATTGAATCTTGATCAGTTGAAACAATAACCTTATATAGCTTTGGTTCTTCCGGGGTCCATAGTTTTGGATTAATGTTAAAACTATCAGATATATAACTATTTTGATTAAATTTAAAGGATTTAATAAAACCTAGCTCTGGAATTGATAATTTAAGTCTATCGCCTTCTTGATTAGGTGATCCTTGAACTTTAATTTCAACTCTACCTGTCTCATGATCTACTAGCTGCAAGAAAACATTGTTTATGAATTTACTTGGCGTAGAAATGAGAAAAACATCATCAATTAGGCCGCCATATGGCCACCAGTCTGTCCTTTGCGTTGGTATAGATGATTTATTTAAGAAATTATTTACTTGAACGATAAGAAAATTTTCTCCTTCTACAAGATAATTGCTTACCTCAAAGTTAA
>CAZMZZ010000023.1:0-22731 GCA_964571215.1 uncultured Gammaproteobacteria bacterium | reverse complement strand
TAGCTAGTTTATGTGAAAACACACCTTCAATAAGGATTTTTGACATCATCGATACATAAGAATAGAAGCTTTTTAGCTCTATCTCAGCATACAGTTAGAAAATGGGAAGTTTATTTGTAGAAGAATGAAAAAACTATTGCTACTTTTTTCTTTTTTATTGAGCTTTTTTGTTCTAGGACTAGAAAAAAAGCCTAACATCATTATTTTTTTAGTAGATGATTTAGGGTGGGCAGATATTTCGTTAAGAGGTGCTCCATTTAAAACTCCCAATATTGATTCTTTATTCGAAGAGGGGATTTCTTTAAATAGATTTTATACAACGCCCATATGCAGCCCCACAAGAGCTGCATTAATGACAGGCAGAGATCCGCTTAAGCTGGGTGTGGCCTACAGTGTAATAATGCCTTGGATGAACAACGGCATACATCCCGATGAGCATTTTATGCCAGAATCTTTTAAATTAAATGGTTATCAAACAGCAATGATTGGTAAATGGCATCTTGGCCATTCCCAAGAAACCTTCCATCCTAATCAGAGAGGTTTCGATTATTTTTATGGACATCTTCATACCGAAGTGGGTTATTTCCCCCCATTTGCTAATCAGGGCGGAATTGATTTTCAAAGAAATGGAGTAACCATCAATGATCAGGGCTACGAAACATTTCTTCTAGCAAGAGAGGCATCAAAATGGATTAAATCTCGAAATAAGAAAAGACCATTTTTTATGTATGTGCCGTTTTTAGCTCCTCATACCCCTCTTGAAGCTCCACCTGATTTAATACAAAAATATAAAGATCTTGAGGATAATAGAAAGCCAACTAGAAGCGTTTCAGCAGATAGAACAAGAACTCTTGATGAAAGACCATCTGCCAGACCTATTTATGCCGCAGTTGTTGATGCCCTTGATCAAGCAATAGGTCAGATTTTATTAACCATTGAAGAAGAGGGGATAGAAAGGGAAACAATTATTCTCTTTAGTTCTGATAATGGTGGAGCAACATATGGAGGTGGAGGTGCAGATAATTTTCCTTTAAGAGGAGGTAAAGGTGATACATATGAAGGGAGCATTAGGGTAATTGCAGCTATGAAATGGAAAGGAAAAATTGAAGCTGGCAGTTCTCTTGATCAAATCATGACAGTGATGGATGTTTTTCCAACTTTATCTAGTGCAACAGGTATACAAATGAAGAATAAGAAAATGATTGATGGCAGAGATATGTGGCCTGCGATCATTGATGATAAGAATATACCTCTTAAACAGGATATTTATTTTGTATCAGAGATTCCTAATTATGGAGAATTTCATACCACAGTTTTTAATGAGAATTGGAAACTAGTGCAATCGATTTCATCATCATTACTTGAGATCAAAGTTCAAAATAAGTTATTTGATATTATCAATGATCCTTATGAATATGAGAATTTAGCTGACAGTAATCCTGATTTAGTCAAAGAAATGGCAGAAAAGATACGTCGGTGGAGAGCTTTACATCCAATTGCAGGAACTAGAACATTGTTAGTTCCACCTCCAGGATGGCGAGCTCCACTAGATTGGTCAACTTACACAATTCCAAAAGATAAATTACAAAGTGATACATCTCTCGGTTTTGGAGCTCATGCTCATCAAATTTTAGATTTTTATTTAAAGGATCAAGGCAGAATAATTTACGATTGCAAACAAGGAGATTGGGAAACCGGAAATTGCTCTCCTTCCAATTTTAAAAAACAATAGAGTCTGCTAACTCTACAATAAAACAACAAGAGCTTCCCATGGATATAACGATAGATATTTTAGTTAAGATGTTTCTATGGATAATTTCATCTGTTATTACTTTCTTTGGTTTTACTTTATACACTTTTATCGCTGACAAGCTTCCATTTAGTAAGAAAATATCTCTCTTCTACTATTTATTAGGGGTCTTATTAGCCTTTATCTTTTGGTTATGGCTTTTATTCATTTGGTTAATGCCTATGTGGGATTGTTATTGGAACAATTTTTGCCAACCTTATTAAGCACTCTTTAGTTTGGTATAGTTTATAGTGGTAAAAATGAGAAAGTGTTTTGGGACGAGAAAGTATATTCGAAGTTGAAAAAAGAAAGTGAAATTTTGAATAATGAGGATTAAATTATGAAAGCATTAAAAGTAGCGGGAATCGTAGGTCTAGTTTATATTTCTTTCGTTCTGATATTCGAAACGGTAGTTTTAGGTATTTACCAACCTTCTTTAGAAGATCCTGATGGTTGTGCAATTGAGGAAGGTCGAAATACTCTACGCACTGACTGCGGCATACCAATGATTAAAATTACTACCTTCAACAATAAAGGAGAATCTAGTGATCGTATGCTTGCTCGATTTAGAACTGATGGAAGACTCTATATTTCTGCACATCATTGGACCAGAGGTTGGTATAAGGCTGCATTGAAGAATCCTAATGTACAAGGGGAAATAAGTGGCCAATTACAAGATTATATTGCTGTACCTATTGAAGGAGAGGAGTTTAGAAAGGTAAGCGCTGAAAACCCAATACCTACTAGGATGTGGGTTATGATGGGAATGCCTCCTAAAAGACAAATACTCCGCTTAGACCCTGTTTCTCCATGAAAAAGCTCTTCTTACTATTTTCTTTAATTTTTTTACTAAGTAGTTGCCATAATAGTTCTACAAATTCAAATCTTCGTCTTTATGTTTTTGACTGCGGCTCTATAAAATTTCAAGATATTAGTAATTTTGGATTGAGCAATAATACCACTCCAGTTCGTGAACTATTTGTACCTTGTTACCTCATAGAACACAAAAAGGGCAGGCTTTTATGGGATGCTGGGCTACCTTTAGATGTCGTGGGGAAGGGCATTATTCCAGTTAGACCAGGAATTGAACAAATGTATAAGGTTTCCTTACTAGAACAACTTCAAAATATTGCTGTGCAACCTGATGAGATTGATTTCATTGCTATGTCACATATGCATTCAGACCATGTTGGGGCAGCTGAAAGATTTACTCAAGCTACATTATTGATTCAGAAGCAAGAATTTGAAGCAGCCTTTAAAAACGTGTCGAATTTTCCTGTTTTTGATATCTCAAACTATCAAGAATTGGAGAATAATAAAAGAGTCACTTTGACAGGCGATTTTGATGTCTTTGGAGATGGTTCAGTAATTATCGTAAGTGCACCAGGGCACACTCCTGGACATCAAGTATTACTATTAAAGTTAAAGAGTTATGGACCTATTTTGTTATCTGGTGACTTATACCATTTCGTAAAATCCCGAGAGTTACAGGCAATTCCAACATTTAATACAGACGCTGAGCAAACAATACAGGCCATGAAAAAAGTAGAAAAAATTATAAATACTGAAAGAGCAACTCTATGGATAGAGCATGACTTAGAGTTGGCTAAAAGCCTAAATCTAGCACCAGCATATTATGATTGAATCAGTTTCTATTCTTTATACTTAACCTTATTTAAGCTTTAATGGTTGGCAGAGTTAAGTTATGAAAATAAAGGGAGTTTTTTTTGATCTTGGGGGTACTCTTTTTCGATATGGCTCTAATTTAGGGGGTGGTTTTAAACATATACTATCTGAACTAAAGATTGAAGTAACTCCCGAAGAGATTGCTTCTACTTGGACAAAGGTATCTAAAGAAACAATCATTCGTTTTGGTCGAAAATCGTTCTTTCTTCACAAAGATTTATTTACGGAAATGATAATTTCTTTTGGAAATACTTTTGGACATAAGGTGCCTGAATCTTTAATAGAGGGCTTTCACCATAACCAACTAAAAGCTTTACTTAAATACATGCCTATTAGAGATGATTGTTTATCAACACTCTTGGAACTGAAGAGAAAAGGACTCTATCTTTCTATTGTTTCTAATATTGACGACGACTATTTATTGCCAATAGTTGATAAATATAAGTTAGATAAAGTGTTGGATGATTGGAGTAGCTCAGAAGAGGCTAAATCATGTAAACCAGATCCCCAAATTTTTTATTATGCTCTAGAAAAATCAGGATTAGATAAAGATGAAATCTTATTTGTAGGAGACTCTTTGGAGCATGATATAGCAGGATCTCATGCAGTAGGGATGCGTTCTGCGCAAATAATAGAAAAAGGAGTGGTTACACCTCTGACTGAAGGTTTAGAAGTTACTGCAGAACCAACCTTTAAAATTAATCAATTATCAGAACTTATTTCACTTATAGAAGGCAGTAACAATGGAACAGTCTAGTTATATACCTGAACACCTCAATGAAATAACGCCAAGTTGGTTGAGCTCAGTTCTAAATAGTAAAGTTGACTCAGTTGAACTAAATATTTTGGGGGCAGATCATGGTTTTATGGGTGATGTAGTAAGAGTTAAACTGAAAGGTAGTAAAAACTTACCGTCGAGCGTGGTAATAAAACTGCCCAAAAGAGAGAACAGAGTATTTGGAGAATTATTAGGAATTTATGAACGCGAGATTATGTTTTATAGAGAATTTGGCGATTCTCAAGCCTTACAAATTCCTAAACCTTATTATTCAGAATTTGATCGAGACAAAGGGTCAGAAAAGCAAGCTCAAATCTTATCCTTATTAGACAGATTACCTTTATTTATGGTGCATTGGGTGAACTCTATAGGTTCTAAAATAGCCGCATCTAAGAATCGTCGCTATATATTGTTAATAGAAGATTTATCTTTTATGGAACCTGGAGATCAAGTTAAAGGTCTAAACCCCGAAGGATGTATACAAGTTCTAAGGGGTATAGCCAAGATGCATCATCAATATTGGCAGAGCAGTGTCTTAGAAAATCATTTCTGGTTGTTACCAATTGATATAGATGCACGACTTAGATTTGGAGTTTTTAATGATCATGTTGAAGACTTTCGTAAGACTTCATCCAAAACTTTTGAACCTCATTTACAGGCACTGCAGACAGCTGGACCCAATTTTCTTAGAGACTTCTTCGCTTCAACTCCTACTACACTTATTCATTGCGATTTAAGATTAGACAACATTCTTTTTGAAGGAGATAACTGTAAATATATAGATTGGCAGCTCACTCGTAGTGGACCAGCTGCTTATGATGTAGCCTATTTTTTATCAAGCGCTTTGCCTGTTGAAACAACAAAAAAAGAACTAGAGAGCGTTTTACGTGATTATCATAGATCTCTAAATATAGAAAATTATTCATATGAAGATCTTCAAACCGACTATGCAAGAGGACTAAGAATGGTATTGCTAAACCTTACTCACACTGGAGATGTGGAGTTGGGAGATGATAGGGGAAAAAAAATGATGGATATTTGGATTGAAAGACTGTTAGCAAGACTTGAGCAATCTCACTAGCATTTAAAAGATCAAGAGATACCCTAAGCTTTTGATAAAATAAGAAACTAATAATTAAAGTTGTAAGCCTAATGAAGAGAAGATCAGGGATATCAGTAGAAAAGTCCCCTGAATACTATGAAAAACTATGAGCAATATTAAAAAGAAAATTTCTTCTAAGATCGACAACGTTCATCATTTAGCATTTAGATGCAGAGATGCAGAACAGACTCGTTGGTTTTATGAAGATGTAATGGGATTCAAGCTAGTAGCTGCTCTTGATTTTGAATCTTCTCCTGGTTCAGGAGAGCCTTTGGAGTATATGCATCTATTCTTCGAAATGGGAAACGGCGATCATGTTGCTTTTTTTGATATTCCAGATGAAGCAGACGAAGAAAAGTTTAAATATATCAATGGATTTGATCAGCATATAGCATTTGAAGTTGATAGCTTAGAAGAGTTAGAGAAGTGGAAAAAACATTTGAATAAAGAAATAGGGTGGGCATCAGATCCAATTGATCATGACTTTGTGCACTCTATTTATTTTTATGACCCCAATGGTTTAGCTCTTGAAATAACATGCAGAGATGAAAATTATACGCAGATTATGGAGAAGGACAGAAAAGAAGCTCATACCAATCTCAAAAGATGGACTGAGAAAACAAGAACCAAGAAGGAGTCTAAAGTAGGATCGCACAAACTAGATGAACGAACTTTGGAATTTAAAGAGTTTATGAAGAGGTTAAAAATTTCTGGTTTAGTATGATGAGCTCTGGCAATTACACAAGAAAGCCGATTGCCATTATTTATGAGGAAAAATCAGCTTATAAAGATACTTATGCTGGTGCCGAAGATATAGTTTTCTTGGAAGCTCACCACTTAATACCCTCTAAACCCATTACAAATACTGCAATTGTTTTTATGCATCCAGCCGGGCCAGGGGGAGCATATTTACCTATGCCTACTGCTTTGGCTAGAAGTGGTATACCTGTTATTTATTGTAATAGCAGATACAGAGGGGTTGATAGCGGCTTGATAATGGAGAAGGTAGTTTTAGATCTAGGGGCTTGTATTAGAGAAGTAAAAGAAAATTTAGGCTATCAAAAGGTTGTTTTAGGCGGTTGGAGTGGTGGAGGTTCACTATCTTTACTCTATCAATCTCAGGCTGAAAACCCAACCTTGACCAAAACTCCTGCAGGAGATCCACCAGATTTAACTAAAGCAGCATTACTTCCATGTGACGCAGTGATGTTGTTAGCTTCTCATTGTAGCAGAGCTACTACCTTAACCGAATGGTTAGATCCCTCCATTTTAGATGAAAATCAACCTGAAGACAGAGATACAGATCTCAATCTTTATAATCCCGACAATCCAAATCAACCTCCTTATTCAAAAGACTTTTTAAAGTTGTATAGAAAGAAACAGATAGAAAGAAATAACAAGATTACTATATGGGCAAAAAAGAAATTAGAAAGTTTTAAGGGAGATCCAACTAAAGAATTTGGATTTATTGTTCATGGAACAATGGCAGACCCCAGATGGTTAGACGCAACTATAGAACCAAATGACAGAAAGCCAGGTTGGTGCTATCTAGGAGATCCCAGGGTAGTTAATGATAGTCCAATTGGGATAGCTAGATTTACAAGTATAAGAAGTTGGCTTTCCCAATGGTCTTATGAATTAAGTGAGGCGGATGGAGAAAGATGCGCTGCTAAAATTAATAAGCCTATTCTGGTTTTAGGAAATTCAGCAGATGATGCTTGTCCTCCAAGTCACAATCAGAGGCTATTTGATGCTATCTCTCATAAGAATAAGAAACTACATATTGTTAAAGGTGCAAATCATTATTATTTTGGTCAACATGAAAAGTGTCAGGAAGCCGTTTCTACTTGCTTTTCCTGGTTACAAGAACACAACTTAGTGGACTAAATAAACAGCTGTTTAGCGAGTTTTATTGACCAGACTCTTGTACTTCTTTAAGTTTCTTTACTATTAAGAACAGTTTCTTATTGTCTTGTACCTGAGAGTACATTAAAGATTCAGGTGCAAAGGTTTGAGGTGATCTGAGATAATCTGAAAGCTTTTCTTCATCCCAGAATCCAGATATTTCTTTCAAAGAACTACTATACTGAAAGTTATCAGAGGCAATTTCTCTTGAAAAAAGGTTGCTTAAAGAAGGTGCCGTATCAGATGGGAAAGTGTCCCCTAAGTGATGACATTCCATGCATTCCTTAAGGACAGGATCATAATAATCAAAGACTGCTCTAGTTATTTTATCTCCATCTTTTTTTAGATGAATTAAATGTTGAGAATCTGTCCACATAAAAATATTACCCTCAGAATCTTCTTGGAAATCTCTAATTCTTTTTCCTATCTTAATAAGCTCAACGGATTTAACTTTTGTCTTTTCTATTTGCACTCTATATAACGACATAGTTTTTAGACTAGAAACTATTATGTTACCCCTCCATGATTCATCAAAATTTCTTATTTCAATTAAATTAGATATGCCTATTGAAGGTGACCAAAAATAGACTGGTTCAACCATTCCGTTGTAGTCAAGATCTCTTTTTAAACTTCTTTCATAGGTTTCATATCCTAGGCTGTCAGAAACTACAGGCCAACCATAATTTTTGTTCTTTTCTATTATATTGAGTTCATCCCCACCCCTTTCACCATGTTCAGTGGAATAAATAGTTCCGTCTGTACCAAGATGAAGACCTTGTACAGTTCTATGTCCTAATGAAAAGATACTAGACTTTCTTTCTTTTAAGTTAATAGAAATAACCTTTCCATCAATCTTTTCAAGGTCTTGAGCAGCAAAGTCTTCTTCCTTATTTGAAATCCCTACTCTATCTTGAAAAGAGATAAGAAGATTATTTTTGTTCTTTAGCAATAGTCTCCCAGCTGTATTCAGATTGCCTAAATCAGACCTCCAAATTTGGCCAACCAAAGAAATATTCCTTAGGTTAGAGTCTAGACTGAAGGCATAAACTTGCGTTGTATATTGTTGAAGGTCTTCCTTGAACTCAGTCTTTTCTAGAGAGAGAAATAAATTATATTTCTCTTGTTTTTTATCGAATGAACACTCCAGATCATGGATAGATATCAAGTTATTGTTATTAATCTCTAAGAGTTTTATTAAATCGAATATCTTAATAATTTTTTGAGAATTGATGTTAATTAAGAGGGTCTCCCCCGAACCTGCAGTGAGAAATAAAGTTTGATCATTAATACACAAGCCCCCTTTGTAGACTAAGGGTTTTTTAAAAAGATCTCCTAGATGATACTGACTTATTTCGATCGGGACTGAATAAGAATCTATTGAAGTAGTTTTTTTTAGGTAGTTAGAAAGAGTTTGATTTCCTGATAATACTTCCTTAGCTTCTGTATTTTTCGCTTGAAGACTTCTGTATATATCTACTATATGATTGTTAATAACCATATAAGGAAAAGGTTTCTCTCTTTCAAAATAAACCCCCAAAGAAAATGTAATTACAATTCCAAGCAGAAGAAAGACTAAACCTCTTCTCATCGTCTAAAGATTATATCTTCAAGAATAAGAGAGTATTAAGGAAACTATCGATAAAAAAAAGTATTTCATTTAACCAAAACGTCATTAACAATAAAGAAAATAGCATACATTAATCTTGTCTAAGTAGTTATAAATAAGAAAATATTTTCTTAGATTGAAGTTAACATAAACACCTTGTTAAGATGATTTAATTAAATAATTCTATAAAATAATTTTTTTGGAGAAACTATGTCTTATACAATCATGCCTGGCAATTACGCGCCAGATTTTAAAGATCTGCTAGGCACTGATGGGCTAACTTATAGCCTAGATGACTTAAATTTAAAGAACTTCACTGTAATTTTCTTTACTTGTAATCACTGTCCTTATGTAACAGGATCAGATGAGTTAACAAGAGAAATAGCTAATAAATTTAAACAATACGTAAATTTTGTGGCAATAAACTCTAATAGTAAAAATACTTATCAAGAAGATTCCTATGAAAATATGGTAAAAAGAATGGAAGAACATCAATTTCCTTGGTTGTACTTACATGATGCAAGTCAACAAGTAGCTAAGGATTATGGAGCCCTAAAAACCCCTCATTTCTATTTATTTGATAGCAACAGGAAGTTGATTTATACAGGAAGAGCGACTGATAATCCTAGGAATATCAACGATAGGAAGGCAAATGAGCTTGAGGAGGCAATTGAAGCTGCTATTTCTAGCAAGCAAGTCTCTATATCTATAACTAACCCTATAGGATGTAATATTAAGTGGGATGGTAAACCTGCTCATTGGATGCCTGCAGAAGCTTGTGACTTGATTTAAAATATGGGTAACTAATTAGGAGAGTTTATGCAAATACCCTTTGAAAAAACTTTACCAGATATACTTAGGTGGAGGGTTGATAAAAACCCCGATTCGATAGCCCATAAATTTGGTAATCGAGAAACTACTTACAAGGAATTTGATTCTTATGCCAATAAGATCGCTCAGGGATTAATAGCATTAGATTGTAAGCCTGATACACGTGTAGCTTTTCTAGCTAAAAACTCAGATTACTTCTTTGAATTTTTATATGGAACTCTTAAATCAAGGACTGTTGCTGTAGGAGTAAATTGGCGACTAGCTCCTCCGGAAGTATTTTTTATACTCAATGATTCGAAGAGCGAAGTTATCTTTGTTGGCTCTGAATTTTTTGGATTGATAGAACAGATCAAAGAAGATCTTCCTCATATAAAGAAAATAATTGCAATAGGGGATAATCATCATGAATGGGAAAATTTTGAAAGCTGGCGAGAATCCCAAGAAGATAAAGATCCTTTTATGAAAACATTAGCAAATGATGATGTTATACAACTCTATACCTCTGGAACAACAGGACACCCAAAGGGCGTCCAGTTAACTAACTCCAACTTTTCGAACGCCAACATTATGGCTACTCATGGGTATTATCGAGAAACCTTTAAAGAAGAAGCTGTAAATTTAGTTTGTATGCCTGTTTTCCATGTTGCAGGAACCAATATGGGCTTAGCTGGTTATGTTTTTGGTTGTAAAAGTATAATTATCCCTGAAGTAGATCCCTCCTTGATTCTAGAGTTAGTAGAAAAAGAACAAATTGAGAATACTCTTTTTGTACCTGCTGTGATTCTTTTTTTAATTCAGCACCCTGAAGTTGAAAATACTGATTGGTCTTCTTTAAAAACGGTTGTTTATGGAGCTTCTCCAATAGCTCAAGATACTCTTGAGAAGGCTATCAAGATTATGAATTGTGAGTTTTGGCAGGTTTATGGTCTAACAGAAACGAATGGAGCAGTAACCTTCTTATCTCCTGAAGATCATGACCCTTCTAAAGGTAAATTAAGATCTTGTGGCAAGCCCGGATATGGTGCTGAAATAAAAGTCGTTAATGAGCAAGGAGAAGAGCTACCCACAGGAGATGTAGGAGAAATTATTATAAAATCTGGAAATAATATGAAAGGGTATTGGAATAGGCCTGAAGCAACTAAAGAATCTATAGTAGATGATTGGTTTTATTCTGGAGATGCAGGTTTTTTTGATGAAGAAGGTTTTCTTTTCATACATGACAGAGTTAAGGACATGATTGTGTCTGGTGCAGAAAATATTTATCCGGCTGAAGTAGAAAATGCATTAATGAGTCACGAAGAGATTGTAGATGCAGCTGTAATAGGTATACCTGATGATAAATGGGGAGAGGCAGTTAAGGGGTTTGTAGTTGTCTCAGAAGGGGCTAATTTAGAGGAGTCTGAGATTATTTCTTATGTCAGAACTCAAATTGCAGCCTATAAATGCCCCAAAACAATAGATTTTGTTCCAGAACTCCCCAGAAACCCTTCAGGGAAAATATTAAGAAGAGAACTTAGAGATCCCTATTGGGAGGGTAAAGAAAGGAAAGTATCAGGATGAAAAACAAAAAATTTATTCTTACAGAGCAAGAAGATGATATTTCTTTAGTGAGCTTAAATGATGAAAGTTCTTTTAATGCTCTTTCAGAAAAGTTGTTAAATGAACTTTTCATTGCCTTGGATGAAGTAGATAAAGATAAATCTGTTAAAGTCATTGTAATAAGGGGTTTAGGGAAAGGTTTTAGTGCTGGACATAATCTAAAAGAGATCCAATCTAATCAGGAAGAATCTTTTTATCGAAGTTTAATGGAAACTTCTAAAAGGGTGATGTCTATTTTGTCTCAACTAAGTAAACCAGTTATAGCAGAAGTGCACGGTGTGGCTACAGCTGCTGGATGTCAGCTAGTAGCAGCTTGTGACTTAGCATATGCAGATAGTGAGACTAAATTTGCCACTCCAGGAGTAAATATAGGTTTGTTTTGTCATACCCCATTGGTTTCAGTTTCGAGAACGATTTCTAGAAAGCACTCTATGGAAATGCTTTTGTTGGGAGAGCTTATTAGCGCTTCTGATGCAAAAAGATTTGGTCTGATAAATGATTTTTTTAATTCAGAAGATCTTCACAAAGAAGTTATGCAGATCGCAAAAAATATTAGCAATAAATCTTCTTACGTTCTCAAACTCGGAAAAGAAACTTTTTATAAGCAACTTAATATGAGTTTGGAAGAAGCATATGAATATGCAACTGAAAGAATGATAAAAAATTTAAAAGCCAATGATGCAAAAGAAGGAATCGAGGCCTTCATAGAAAAAAGAGATCCAGACTGGAGAAACTCATAAATTAAGTGGAGTAAAGTAATACCAACTAAAGAACAAATTTAAATAACTATGAATAAAGATTTTAATGCTGAAGAATTCGAGTCTCGAGATTTACCTTTTGCCATCAAAAGGTTAAGCCCCAATATTGGAGGAGAGATTGGAGGTATCGATCTCTCAAGAATTTTGTCACAAGAATTATCTGATTTAATTTGTGAAGCTCTTTTAATTTATAAAGTAATCTTTTTCAGGGATCAGGATTTATCTAGACAGCAACATTTAGACTTTGCAAAAAATTTTGGTGATTTAGAAATACATCCTTTTGGGGATAACAGCACTGAATATCCAGAGGTTTTAAAAATAAAGAGAGATAAGAAAAAAAGGGGGAAAGAGAACCTTTGGCACTCTGATGTAACTTGGAGAGAGAAACCTTCTTTAGGCTCTATTCTAAGAATGATCAAGTGCCCAAAACAAGGAGGAGATACGTTGTTTGCAGATATGTGTTCGGCATATGAAAGTCTTTCTGATGAAGTCAAAGAAAAATTGGAAAATCAAGTTGCAATACACGATTTTGCTGGTTTTAGAAATCTCTTGGTCAAACAAGGGAAGACACCAGAAGAAGTTGAAGAATACAACAAAAGATATCCTATGCCAGAACACCCAGTAATTCGTACTCACCCTGAAACAGGAAAGAAGTTAATATATGTCAATCAAGCTTTCACTCAGTACATTAAAGGCTGGGATTTAGAAGAGTCTGATAAGATGTTAAGACATCTATACAGAAAAGCTTCTATTCCTGAGTTTCAATGTAGATTTGCATGGAAGAAGAACTCTATAGCATTTTGGGACAATAGATCTTGTCAACATTATGCTGTTTCAGATTATTGGCCACAAGAAAGAATTGTTGAGAGAGTTACTATAGCAGGAGATAGACCTCAATAATTCACTAAAGCTATAGGGATATGAGCAATAAATCATCTTTATTAGATTGGTTTCTAATCTTTTCAATAGGGGCTGCATGGGGTGCATCATTTTTGTTTATAAAAATAGCTGCACCTGCTGTAGGACCAGTATCTCTGGTAGCAATAAGGCTTTTTATAGCATCATTAATTCTTGTTCCAATTTTTATTCGTATAAAACATTTAAAAAATTTTAAAGATCATCTTTTTCCCTTAATTTTTTTAGGTATATTTAATGCTTCAGTTCCTTTCCTTCTTTTTTCTTACTCTGCTTTGTCTATAAATGCAGGGACAATGTCAGTACTCAATGGTACATCTCCACTTTTTGCATTCATTATCTCGATTGTATGGTTGAAATTAGCCTTTAACTGGACTCAACTAGTTGGTATTTTGATAGGGATAACCGGTTTATTAATATTTGTGGGTTTTGAATCCTTAGAATTTTCTACCTTTCCCTTGTTCTTGTGTTTACTGGGAGCTTTTCTTTATGCCTTTTGTTCAAATTATATTTATAAATTAGAACATTTAGACCCCACATATGTAGCATGTATGACTTTGCTGATAGGAACTATCCTCTTTTCTCCTATAGTAATTATTGATGAGACTTTTTCTTTAAATCAGACACCCAGAGTCTTATGGAGTATCTTTTTGTTAGGTTTTTTATGTACAGGATTAGCTTATATTGGATTTGTTATCTTATTAAAGCGGATAGGACCAGTAAGAGCTTCAACAGTACTCTTGATAGTCCCACTTTCTGGAATGTTGTGGGCTTATATATTTTTAGGGGAACGAATAACTCTAAGTATGCTCATTGGTTGTCTACTTATTCTTGGCGGGGTGGGATTGACTAATTTTAAAAGGAAAGAGGAGTCGCCAGAGAAAAGAGCTGTTATCTAGTAGATCTTTTTAGATATACAACACTGTTCTTGATGAAATCTTGAGTTCCAACCTCTTTAAAACCCATCTTCTCATGGAAGGCTAAGGAAATATTATTTCTAGGTCTGGTGTTTACTTCACAAAGTACATCTAGACCTAGGCGCTCTCCATCAGAAATAACCTTGGCATATATTTTTTCTGCTAATCCTCGTCTTCTGTAATTAACATCAATTGCAATACGATCTACATAAAGAAATTCATTAAATTTTGAAGAAAGGAATTTATAATTTTCAGATTGATAAGAATTACCCTCCCTCATTAATAAAATAAAGCCTATGACTATGCCATTATCCTTATAGGCGTAGATAGTTTCTGATAAACCAATAAGCGACTTAAATTGACTTACAGTTGGAATATCACCAACATCTGGACTATTTGCCTGATTAATAGCGTGCATTTGGCTTACTTCTTTAATATTAAGAGAGCCAGTTAGGTTAAGAAGTTTCACGGACCTAGATTACTGTAAGTTTTATGACTTTAGGGTTAGTCCTTCTAAACTTCCCTTAGATCTCCATTTTTTCAGTAAAGCAAAGAACTCTATTGGACCAGCTCCATAAAAATTATTTTGAGGATTTTGGTTAATTTTACCTTCATTGTTGTAATAACCTGGAGTACATTTTTCTTGGAAATCAGCAGTTAGTCTTGCTTTTTCTATAATAGTTTTTACCCATATATCTTCTGCTTCTTGTGAAGCTTCTATTCTTGATATACCTTTTTCTTTAGCTGATTTAAGAATATAAGCTAAGTGAATACTTTGTTCATCAAGAGAGTAAGTATAAGTTGCAGTAAAGCCAGATTGTGCTGGACCAAAAAAGAAGCAGTTTGGAAAACCTTTTGAGTGCATTCCATGCAAGGTAGAAAGACCATCTTGCCACTTCTCTGAGATTGATATTCCGTCGACTCCATATATTTGATATCCAGCTCTTCTGCTGTAGTCAGTTCCTACCTCAAACCCAGTTGCAAAAATAATACAATCAACCTGGTATTCTTTTCCTTCAAAGATAATTCCATTTTCTGAAATCTGGTTTACTCCCTTACCATCAGTGTCTACAAGGGTAACATTCGGTTTATTAAAAGTTTGAAGGTATTCGTCGTGGAAGCAAGGCCTTTTACAAAATTGGTTATAGTAAGGCTTCAAAGATTCTGCAGTAGTTCTATCTTGAACCACTTCATCAGCACGAGCTCTTACCATTTCCATTTTATGATAATCAGCCATCTGTATAGCATTTCTTAAGTCCATATGAGTCATGGCTTTATTTGTTATATATTGTTTTAGACCCAGCTTATACATTTCTGGAGAAGCCATAGAAGTTAATGCCCAAGAGAGAATTCTGAGTTTAGAGGGAGCTTTAGTCCTTAAACTGCCAAATAGAAGCCTAAAAGCCTCTGTCCAGCCGTCAGACACTAAGTCTTCCTTAACAGGTGCGCCCGTTAGAAGAGATTCAAAGTTATTTCTTCTTTTATTGTGCCATCCGGGTTTTTGGTTAATTAACCATTCTGAGTCGGTTTCTTTGTTATTTCTTACATCTATAGAAGAGGGTGTTCTTTGAAAAACATAAAGCTTTTCTGCAGCTTCTCCTAAATGAGGTACACACTGTACAGCTGTAGCACCCGTCCCAATAACAGCAACTTTTTTATCCTTAAGGTTAGTTAAGTTTCCATATGATGTGCCACCAGTATATTCATAATCCCATCTACTTGTATGAAAAGTATGACCTTTAAAACTGCTAATACCTTTTATAGCTGGAAGCTTCGGTCTGTTTAGTGGTCCATTTGAATGCACAACATAATTGGCTTTTATAGAGTCGTTCTTATTCGTATAAACAGTCCATTGTTTTGATTCTTCATCCCATTTTGTAGATGTAACTTCAGTTTGAAAGAATACATTTTCATAAAGTTTAAATTTCTTAGAAAGTATACGACAGTACTCAAGGGTTTCTGCGGCATCTGTATATTTTTTCTTGGGAATAAAACCGGTTTCTTCTAACAGAGGAAAATAGACATATGATTCTATATCACAAGATGCACCAGGATATCTGTTCCAGTACCAGGTACCTCCAAAGTCTCCAGCTTTTTCAATAATTCTAAAGTTATCTATCCCAGCTTCTCTTAACCTAGCAGCAGCTAGCATTCCTCCAAAACCACCTCCTATTATTAGTACTTCGACCTCATCTTCTACGGGTTCTCTTTTTATCTCTTCATCTATATATGGGTCTTCTACAAAATAGGAAAATTCTCCCTTTACTTCTATGTATTGATCATTGCCGTCTTCTCTTATTCTTTTATCTCTTTCTACTTTGTATTTATTTTCCAAGAAATCGGGATCAAAAGGCATATCTTTTCTTTGATTATGTTTTTTATCAAATTCCATAATTACAATTGTAGATTTTTATACTTTTTTGGTTCTTGTTGAAAAATTTAGTTTATTTTTTCAATTAATTCAAATTAGAATGAAGGATACCATGTTAAATAAAATTTTATTAGATAGGTACTCAAAATTTTTATCATCAGTTGATATAGAAATTAATGGGGACAGACTTTGGGATATTCAGGTACATGACTTTGATGTATTTAAGAGTATCTTTTTCAATGGAAGCCTTGGTTTGGGTGAAAGCTATATGAAGGGTTGGTTTGATTGTCAAAGGTTAGATATATTTTTTGAGAAGGTCCTAGCTAGTGGTCTAAATGAACAAGTAGGTGGTATTCCTAAACTTGTATCAATATTAAGAAGTAAACTAAGGAACCTTCAATCAATTTCAAGAGCTTTTCAAGTAGGAGAAAAGCATTACGATATCGGCAATGATCTATTTTCTTTGATGCTAGATAAAACAATGACATATACATGTGGCTACTGGTCAAAAGATATTAAGACCTTAGAGCAATCTCAAATAGCTAAGTTAGATTTGGTTGCTAAGAAGTTAGATCTTCAACCTGGCATGAAAGTTCTTGATATAGGATGTGGATGGGGAGGAGCGGCAAAACACTTCTCCTTGAATTATGGAGTTAATGTTGTAGGTATTACCATTGCAAAAGAACAACTCAATTATGCTAGGAAGCAATGCGAAGGTTTAGATGTTGAGATTCGTTTAATGGATTATAGAGACTTAAATGAAGAATTCGATGCCATATATTCTATTGGGATGTTTGAGGCCGTAGGATACAAAAACTACAGAAGTTTTTTTGAAGTAGTGAGAAGATGTTTAAAAGCTGATGGTGCTTTCTTATTACACACAATAGGTAGTGATATATCGACAACAACTACTGACCCTTGGGTTGAGAAATATATATTTCCAAACGGTATGATGCCTTCAGCAAGACAAATTACCAATGCTTGTGAAGGCCTTTTTTCTATTGCTGATTGGCATAATTTTGGTACAGATTATGATAAGACCATAATGTGTTGGTATGAAAATTTCACAGCTAACTACCAGTTGATAAAAGAAAAATATGATGAAAGGTTTTACAGGATGTGGACTTATTGGCTTTTAATAAGTGCTGCATCATTCAGAACTAAAGTTAATCACTTGTGGCAAATTCTTTATACAGCGGAAGGTTCTAGTAGGAAACTTATTGGATATCGTTAGTAATTTTAAGAATTTCCTTTAATTCTTAATAAGATTCATAAATTCAGCACGAGTTTTCTCGTTCTTTTGAAAAGCTCCTATCATTTGGCTAGTAACAGTTGTTGTTTCAGTTTTATGAGTCCCTCTAGTGCTCATGCATTGGTGAGCAGCCTCTATTACAACAGCTACCCCTTTAGGTTTTAATACTCTATTAATGGTTTCTGCGATTTGAGCTGTCATCTTCTCTTGAACTTGCAATCTTTTTGAATACACATCAACTACTCTAGCTAGTTTACTAAGTCCAACTACTCTCTTATTCGGTATATAAGCTACATTTGCGATTCCAAGAATTGGTACCATATGATGCTCGCAATGTGATTCTACCCTTATATCCTTGACAATAACCATTTCATCATAGCCCTCAACTTCTTCAAAAGTTTTTGACAATATCTCATCGGGATTCATTTCATATCCGGCAAAAAATTCTTCATAAGCCTTTATTACTCTTTGTGGAGTTTCTAACAATCCTTCTCGATTCGGGTTATCTCCTGCCCACTTAATAAGAGTCCCAACAGCTTTCTCAGCTTCTCTTCTTGAGGGCTTTGAGAAAACCTTTGCAATCTTTCGTCTTCTTGTTTTTTGTGTTTTCAATACTTTCTCATTTTTACAAACGGAGCGAATTATACAGATTCTTAGACAATTACCTAAAAAATTAAGATCATACCCCAAACAAAGATCCAAAGAATAAGAGAAACTAATACACTTGCAGAAGCCAAATCTTTTGCAACCTTAGTAATATCATTGTTTTCTTGGCCGATCCTATTCAGTGTTGTTTCTATCGAAGTATTTAATAACTCTATAATTAAGATAAGTAGGGTACTAGCTACAAGAAAAACTACTTCTAAGCTATTTTTCCCAATAAAAAAAGCTAATGGTATTAGGAATACACTTAAAATAAACTCCACCTGAAAAGCAAACTCAGATTTTAGGGCATGCTTGAGACCTTGAAGCGCATATTTAAATGCGGCATATATTCTTTTCATCTTTCTTGAGTATAAATTCTATATCAAGTTATTATTCGCTTTATCATACAATTTTCTATTTGTTTATGAAAAAAAGTAATTACCCCTCCTTAAAGCTTGGATACTATGGGGTAGGAATAATGACCTTAGCACAAGTCTTTGCTTTTATTGATAGGCAGATTCCTGCAATGCTAATAGAACCAATAAAAACAGACTTTGGTCTTTCCGATTCTCAAATTGCTCTTCTTGGGGGAGCAGCTTTCTCAGTTTTTTATGCCGTTATGGCTTTACCTATTGGTTATGCAGTAGATAGGGTAAATAGAACCTTTATTCTTGGTTCAGGTATTCTGGTATGGTCCTTCATGACAGCTCTATCTGGTTTGGCTAATACATTTCTTAAATTATTTGGAGCAAGGGTTGGAGTTGCTGTTGGAGAAGCTGTAATGGCTCCAACAAGCGTTTCTTTAGTTAGTGACTATTTTCCAGAAAATAAACAAGGCAAACCTCTGGGTATTATTACTTCTGGAGTATATGTAGGGATTGGCATCACCCTTCTTGGAGGAGGCTTCTTGATAGATTATCTTACCCAAATAGGGGGGCTTACTTTACCTATTTTAGGACATTTAAAACCTTGGCAAGCAACTTTTATGGTTGTAGGAATACCAGGGTTAATGATTGCACTGGCAGCGTTTACTATGTTTGAACCAACCCGAAGGGTTGCAGTTACTTTTAGCAGCAAGAAAGAAGAGGTAAAGACAGTTTTTCCACATATAGCTAGTCACAAGAAAACTTTAATTCCAATGTTTGTAGGTCTAATCTTTATGGCCCTAATTTTTTATTCATTTACCTTTTGGGCGCCTACAATGATGTTAAGAACTTACAATCTTTCTCTTTCTGAAATAGGTGTTGTTTTAGGACTCATTACCATGTCTAGTTCAATATTAGGCACGATTGGAGCTGGAGCAATGGTAGATTATCTGCGTAATAAAGGTTATATAGATGCCCCAATAAGAGTTGCTTTGTTTTCATCAATCATGGCACTTCCACCAATTGCGCTTATTCCAGTAATTAATTCAGTTGCAATTTCATGGTTATTAATAGCTTTTTATCTTTTTTTCATTAGTTCCTTTGCTCCATTAGGACTTTTAGCCGTAAGTGGAGTGAGTAGTTCTAGAGTAAAGGGCCAAATGGCTGCTGTGCATGCATTTTTGATGATGGCTTTTGGATTAAGCTTAGGACCTCAGTTAACAGCCTTTTTTACAGACTTTATTTTTCAAGACCCTAACAAACTCAGCTTATCTCTTTCTCTAACTGCTATTATAGTGCTTCCTATCTCAGCTATATTCTTTTGGTTTTCTTTATCTCGTTACAGGGAATCTGTAACTAAATTAAACTTAAGCAATACTTATTAATCTTATACATTTCACGAGAACTACAATAAAAAATGTCTATAATAACCGCCTTTAAAGAAATTTAGCGGGAATAGCTCAGTTGGTAGAGCGTTTGCTTGCCAAGCAAAAGGTCGCCGGTTCGAACCCGGTTTCCCGCTCCATTCTTCTTAGGGCAAGACTATGATAAAAAGGGTAAAGCATGGAGGTCTTCAGATTGCATCTGAGTTAAATGACCTTTTATCAAATGAAATACTAGATGGATTAGATATAGGACCATCAGATTTCTGGGCTTCATTTCAAGAAATATTCGAAGAGTTTCTACCCAGAAATAACACGCTTCTAAGAAAAAGGGAAGATATTCAAACAAAGATAGATCAGTGGCATATAGAGAATAGAGAAAACACTTTTGATCTAGAAGTTTATAAGGATTTCCTTAAAGATATTGGATATTTACTTAATGAAGGAGAGGACTTTAAAATTCGTACTAGTAGGGTTGATCCAGAAATCTCTAATATAGCAGGACCCCAACTTGTTGTTCCTGTTATGAATGCTAGATTTGCTCTAAATGCTGCTAATGCTCGATGGGGAAGTTTATATGACGCACTTTATGGAACAGATGTTATTTCAGAAGAGCATGGAAGCGAAAAAGGAGGATCTTACAACCCTGTACGCGGAGAAAAGGTTATACAATTCTCTAAAAATTTCCTAGATGAAACCACTCCGCTTTTAGATCAAAAATTTAAGGATATAACTGGTTTTAATATAGAAAATAATGTACTTCAACTCAGTACTGCCGATCAAAAGAAAACCTCTTTAAAGAATCCAGGTCAATTTGTAGGTTACCAAGGCTCTCCAGACAACCCTAAATCAGTTTTATTGAAACACAATGATCTGCATATAGAAATACAGATTGATCGAAATGATTCCGTTGGTAAAGACGACCCAGCTGGAGTTAAGGATATATTGATGGAATCTGCAGTGACTACTATTCAAGATTGTGAAGATTCTGTTGCAGCTGTAGACGCTGAAGATAAAACTTTAGTTTATAGAAATTGGTTAGGGCTTATGAAAGGAGACTTAAAAGAAACCTTTCTCAAGGGTGGATCAGAGATGACTAGAGAATTAAGCCCTGATAGAGAATATCTAGATAATAAAGGGAATGTATTCATTTTGCCTGGGAGAAGCTTAATGTTAGTTAGAAATGTAGGACACCTAATGACTAATCCAGCAGTCATTGATGAATATGGAAATGAAGTGCCTGAAGGTATTCTAGATGCAATGTTTACTATCTGTATCGCTAAACATGACCTCAATAATACTAACAAACTTAGGAATTCTAGAGCTAGTAGTGTTTATATTGTTAAACCTAAAATGCATGGTCCTGAAGAGGTTAAATTTACTTGTGACTTATTTTCTTCTATTGAAAAGGCTCTAGGTATTACACCTCTATCAGTGAAGATAGGTATTATGGATGAAGAAAGAAGAACCACTCTCAATCTCAAGGAATGTATAAGGGAAGCTAAAGAAAGGGTAATTTTTATAAATACAGGATTTCTAGATAGAACTGGAGACGAGATTCATACTTGTATGGAAGCTGGTCCCATGGTACCCAAAGCTGAAATGAAACAACAACCTTGGATAAATGCTTATGAAGACTGGAATGTAGACAATGGTTTACTTACAGGCTTTAAAGGTCAAGCTCAAATAGGCAAAGGGATGTGGGCAATGCCAGATGAAATGTTAGAAATGTTGCAAACTAAAACTATGCATCCTGAAGCAGGAGCTAATTGTGCTTGGGTTCCTTCTCCCACTGCAGCTACTCTTCATGTCATGCATTATCACCAGATTTCTGTATCAGAACAACAAGAATTACTAAGCACCAGACCTAGAGCAGATATTAATGATTTGCTGTCTATTCCAATTTTAGAAAAAGGTAGAAGCTTAACAAAACAAGAAATTCAAAATGAACTAGATAATAATGCTCAGGGGATATTAGGTTATGTAGTTCGATGGATTGATCAAGGAGTAGGGTGTTCAAAAGTTCCTGATATCAACAACATAGGTTTAATGGAAGATAGAGCTACATGCAGAATCTCAAGTCAACATATGGCCAACTGGTTACATCATGGTATTTGTTCTGAAGAACAAATAATTGAAACCATGAAGCGTATGGCGATCGTTGTTGATAAACAAAATGCAGGTGACTCTGAATATAACAATATGGCTCCAGATTATTCTGGACTCGCTTTTTCTGCAGCTTGTTCTCTGGTTTTACAAGGCAGGGTTCAACCTAGCGGGTATACTGAACCTATTTTGCATGCCAAACGTTTAGAATTTAAGGAGTAAGTTAGAAGGATGAGAATATTGCGGTACATAGCCTATTTATTTGGAATAATTTGCTTGTTTGGAGTGATGTATTTAACTAATTTATTTTATATGAAACCTTTCTCAATTGATCATTATCTAGCTAAAAATTTAATAATAGATTTTTCTGATACTCCAGAGGGTCTAACTTATTTAGGTATCGTCGATAGATTTAATTGGGCAACAGGACATCTTTCAAAATTGTCTATCACAGATTTAGAAGAAATATCAATTGATCTGATGAAAGCTAAAGAAAGGAAAGCAATGATAGAATCTTATGATTCTCTAAAACTTTCTAAAGACCAGCAAGTTACAAAAAGAATTGCTCTTTTTTCTCTAGAAAACACAATCCAAGAGGAAGAACTTTTCCCTTTTCATAGCTATCCCATCAACCAAATAGGGGGTCTTCATTTAAATATAGTTGAATTCATGACTGACATTCATCCTATAAGAAATATCTCAGAAGCTAAATATTACATTGATC
>CAZMZZ010000022.1:0-24521 GCA_964571215.1 uncultured Gammaproteobacteria bacterium | reverse complement strand
TTCCTTTTTCTATGGGACGGGCAGAAATATAAGAAAATTCTTCACCCGAATTGTTTGTTAAACTGCTTCGAATCATAAATGAGAACGCATCCTCTCATATTTTTGATAGCATTTCCTTTAATTGAATTATGAAATTAGGAATAAACCCAGATCAAGTAAAAGGATTCTTAGAAAAAGAAGAAGGAGAATCTTTGTATAAGTTTGCAAAAAAATACTCTTCTAAAGGACCTTGTCTGGAAATAGGTAGTTATTGTGGTAAATCAGCTATCTTTTTGGGTGCTGCGGCAAAAGAAAATAATCAAATTCTATATTCTGTAGATCACCACAAAGGTTCAGAAGAACAACAGCCTGGAGAAGAATTTTTTGATGCAGACCTTTTAGATGAATCTGGAAAAGGAATTAACACCCTTCCCTTTTTTTTAGAGACACTCGACAAAGCAAATTTAAAGGACAATGTAATACCAATTATTTCTTCCTCAATTGAAGCTAGTGAAGTCTGGTCAACGCCTCTGGCGATGATCTTTATAGATGGAGGACACTCAGAAAAAACTGCAAACGAAGATTACGAAGCCTGGCATCCTCATATCATTAAAGGTGGATTGCTGGCTATCCATGATGTATTTCCTGACCCAAAAGATGGAGGAAGACCTCCTTTTAATATTTATAAAAAAGCTAAGGAAAGTGGTTTTTTTAAAGAAGTGAACATAATTAATTCTTTAGCTTTATTAGAGAAGCTGTAAAAAGTTATTTCCTTCTATTTAGTCCAGTCTCTCAGAAATAGCTCACTAGCATCTGAGAATTTATACAAAGCATCAGCTGCTAAGATAACTGCTGCTGCTGTCCAGGTTGGTTTCTCAATTGGCCAAAAGGCTTTGTCAGGATATACATAACCAGTCCAATAGAGATTATCATCAGGATCTTTCCACTGATGAAGCCAAGAAAATATCTCTTTTGCTCTTTTTATTTGTCCTAAACGTGCTAAAGCTATAACTAATTCTGAACTTTCGGCTATAGTAACCCAAGGTTCCTCTACTACACATTTACACCCCATTCCTTCTACTATAAATTCTTGTTGTTTAGTTTGGAATCTTTCTAATCCATCTTTATCAGTAATTACTCCACAAAGAATTGGGTAGTACCAATCCATGCTATACCTTGCTTTGCTTTTCCAACCCCTATCAAACCTTTCGGGTTTATTTGTAATAGTAACTTTCAAAAACCTCATCCTATCTTCTAGATCACCCAAATCCTTGTTAAGTAATCTCTTTATTGCAAAAAAGCACTCTAAACTCTTATAAATAGAACTGCAGCCTGTGATCAAAGAATCATCTAACTTAGAACCCTCTTCACTCAGTGCCCAAAGAACTTCACCTGAATGAGTCTGCATTGAAATTACAAATTCAATCGCTTTATCTAGAACAGGAAAATAATCTTCAACAAACTCCTTGTCCTTTGTAACTAAATAAAAATGCCAGATCCCTACACAAATATAAGCTGAAAAATTAGTTTCAATTCTCCTATTAGATGGGATTCCTGATTTGTATTCTGAATACCAACCTCCAGCTTCTTCTTGGTTCAATTTTATCCATTCATAGGCCTTTCTAGCAGCCTCAATTTTTCCAGCAACGGTAAGTGCCATTGCACTTTCTATATGATCCCAAGGATCAAGTTTCTTATCTCGTTCCCAAGGTATTGAACCGTCACTAGCTTGTATATCCAAGATGTAATTTATGGAGTCCTGGTAATAATCAATATTTCTAATTGTTTTCATTAATCTTTAATAAAATACATTACTAGACTTTTTCCTATAAAAGGTTGAAGCATAACTTCAAGAAATCTTGTTAATAAAGGGCTCTTAATTAGATCCCAGACAAGAAATTTATGATATTTTTTTACTAACCAGTGTTCTTCTTGCCCTCTCCAAAAAAAACACTTTAGCCACCAGTAAGGGGAATGTAGTGCATGTGCCCAATGAAATGATTTGAACTTTACTGTTTCTTTTAAAATTAAATGTTTTAATTCTCTTTGTTTAAAAATTCTTACATGCCCTCCTGGAGTTTTAGAATACTCTGGACTTAGCTTCCAACAAATCAGTTCTGGTAGGTACCTGGGAACGCTCACAGCTAAAATACCACCTGGTTTTAGAACTCTAACTATCTCAGAAACTGCTTTTTCAAGGGACTCTAAATGTTCTAAAACTTCAGAACATATAACTGCATCATAAACATTGTCTTTAAATGGAAGGTAATTTATGTCTCCCAACCCGAAAACACATGAAGTCTTATTGCTGTCTGGGATAGAAAAATCTTTAATTCTTTTTTTGGCTATTTTCATATCCTCCATAGATAAATCCATTCCAACTGCATTTACTTTTTTGTCTACATGAAGGCTTATGCTATGCCTTCCTTCTCCACATCCTATATCTAGAACTATATCGCCTACATTAATGTTTAATTTATCTAAATTAATAGTCTGCATTTGCTTTAATATTGAAACTCTTCAATTGCTTTAACATATATTTTTTCATATCCTTTTGCTGCCTTCATCCAGTTAAATTCATTCTCCATTCTTTTCCTACCTAACCTTGAGAGTGCATGTTGTCTTTCTTCGTCAGAAAAAAGTTCTTTTACTGCAATGGCAATAGCTTCTGATGAGCCAGATTCAATTTCAACTGCTGCATCTTGACCAATGACTTCCTTTAAACCTCCTGACCTAGTTGAAATTAATGGCAACTCACAGGACATAGCTTCCCCAGCTCCAAAACCAAAACCTTCATACAGAGAGGGGATCACACTAATCTGAGAAGAAGAATAAAGGGAAACTAATTCAAATTGACTTAAACCTGAATGAAAAGAAATCTTGCTCTCTAAATTGAGGTTAGAGATTTTTTTAAGAATTTTCCCTTCTTGCTTAGCTTTGCCGATTACTACCAAATGAGCCTCTGGAAATTTTTTAATTATTGTTGGCATGGCTTCTATTAGAAACTTCAATCCCTTAAGAGGAACATCAGCACTAGCTGTTGTAATAATTCGGTAAGGTTCTACTTTAATATTTTTATGTCTGGTAAATCCTTCTATATCTATACCATTTAGCACAACATCTATATTTTTTTCATCTACCTTAAATTCTTTCATGACATCTTTTTTTGATTGATTTGAGGGGCAAACTATACGATTTAATCTCGGAGCTACTTTCTTTTGCATGCTTAAAAATGAATGCCACCTATTAGTAGACAATTTTTGTTTCCAGTTTGAAGCCTCCTGTAACTCTAGTCTGTGATCTTGAGAAATAGGATGGTGGATTGTAGCAACTAGAGGAATCAGCTTTTGAAAACCTAGTAATGCATGACACAAAGACTGATTATCATGAATTACATCGTATTTTTTAGCTTCTCTTTTAAGAAAATCTTTTACTCTCCTTCCAAAAGTATATGGCTCTGGAAAACCACCAGATAATACCCCAGTCCATTCAACTAAATTAGTAAAGTTCCCAAGATACTCAAATTTGAAAGACCTCAAACGCTGATGATCATCTAAATCAAAAAGATTCAGGCTGGGTATCTTGATTAAATTTATAGATTGGTGCAAATCTGGATACGGAGGACCAGATATGACATCTACTTCATGTCCAAGCTTTACTAGAGCATGGCTAAGATGTTTTACATAAATACCTTGTCCACCAGAAAACTGGTTGCTTCTGTAGCTTAATAAACCTATCCTCATTCTTAGTCAAAACCTTCTTGACAAAGATTCTTTAATTCTTGGATAACTGTCAAAACTTTTTAAAATTCTTTTTTTATCTTTAAATAGTTTCTTCTTCAGAATAATCTGAAATAGTCTTCTTTTACAATCATCTAAATCAGAGACAATTAAACTTTTATTATCAAAAAAGAAATTAGAACCTTTTGCGTCTCCATGATTAAAACCTATCCAATTTAGACGTTTTAATAAAGCACTCATTCTATTTGGAATTAACTTTTCTAAAAGGCTAGTTATTTCGATTTGATCTAGTCTTTCACCTGATTGTTTGAGTGTAATCAAGTAAGACTCTTTAGTAGTAAACATATCATACGTTTCAATAACTGCTAATGGAGTGATTGTCTTAATCCCAACAATGTTTAGCCAATGGGATGCCTCCCAAGCTGTTATTGCTCTAGTACGACTAAAAAATTTTCTTAAATAATGGATAATTCCTTTTAACTGGAATTTCTTTATAAAAATAGAATACTTTGGTAAATCTACAGCAACTATATGATTGCCTTTCTCAAATTTAATTTCTTCTCCTTTAGACATAAATTCGTCAGGATGAGCAATAACTTTTGATAAACCTTGATTAAAAAAAGACTTCTTAGCTATCCATCTTTTTCCTTCTTCTTTTCCCAGTAAATACTGTGAGTTTGGCTCTGCTTTCTCAGCCTTTATGTTGATTTCTTTCAGTATAGGATTCATATACATGTGCAAAGCCCTTTTTCTAATGCTTCTAATAAAGCCCCTTTTTTCTTTAAGTATCTGCCTTAGTGACTTATTAAAATAAATTTCTAAAAATCTATAACTATCTCTTTCAGATAACCCTAAACTCATAGCAGAATGAAGCAAGCCGCCTATGTCTTTAGTAATCCAGCGTTTTGGAACCTTTTTCCTTATCTGGGCTCTATGAAGGTCAATCAGAAAAATTTTTCCTTTAGAGAAATCCTGTTCCTTTAGAACATGGAAATGACACAAATAAAAATCTCTGTGATTTATTCCATTTAGATGCAGTCTTCTTGAAAGAAGGGCTAACCTTTCAATGAGTTCCCTTTTTTTATTTAAAGATAAAACCTTCTTTTCTTTTATTAACAGATCTTCAAGAGAAATAGTGTTAATAAGGGCTTTAGTAATTATGAATGAATACCTTTTAGCTGGATTCGTTCCTCGAGAGAAAAAGGCTACAGGTTCAGGACAGCTTATTTGAAGAGATTTTAACTTATTAAGAGCAATCCATTCTTGTTTTGCTCCTATTACAGGAAGCTTAAATTGGATTAGATTCTTAAATATTTCCTTCCAACCAACTTCTTTATGATATTTCACAAAGTATCTTTGATTATTTAAATTGAATTCTTTAGTAACACGATTTGCGTATTCTCTATAAATCTTACCTTCCAACTCTTCAACAACCCTAAAGGGGTCTTTCTTATAGAAGAGATCTTTAAGATTCTTATCTAAAAGTAATAAGTTATTCATAGACTTCTTTTTCAATAAAATCTCCAATAAAATTAAACCTTGAAAAAAAGAAGTCATCATTTCTTAAATTCAAAAGACTAGCTTTATGAGATTTTAATTGTGAATTACTAACCATTGATAGAGCTGAATTATTAAGATGGTTTTGATCAAAAGGTTCAGGAATAACATTTCCTGCGTTGTACTTATCAACATAACCTGAAAAACCCACTTCTTCAGAAGTTAATATGGGAAGCTCGCTTATCATAGACTCTATTATTACATTCCCTGCTGCCTCTTCTCTTGCTGGATGAATCAGCAAGTCACTAGAACACATAATTTCTTGAATATCATCTCTTGGCCCTAAAAAGATCACTTTATCTTGAATTCCAAGCTTATTAGCGAGTTTTAGGAATGGAGACTTGTCATCTTCTCCAGCAACAACAAGATATATTTCTTCTTTTCCTGAATGCCTAAAATTAGCTAAACACCTTATTGCTCTATCTAACCCTTTCCTATAAAAGCTAGACCCAACAAAAAGCATAAGAATGCTTTTTTCATTTAACTTTAGATTCTTACGAAAGCTATTTTCTTTGGTTTTCTTACGCCACTTCAAAGATAATCCTGGAGGAATTAAAACTAACCTAGACCCATCAGTTTCGTACTCTTCGTAAAACTCTTGTTTTTGTTTTTCATTTAAAAGTAGAGATTTAGTTTTACTCTCCTTACCGAAGACAGCACTTTCATAATTTATAGATGCTTTAAATCTGGGTAATAATTTGGATAAAAGATTCTTTCGTTTAGAAAAATGTTTAAAACAAGTATCTGCAGCTAAATAAACATCAAGACCAGGCATTTTATTAAATCCGAAAACTAGATCTGGATTAATCTTTTCTAATTCTATTTTTGCTTTCTTATAAAAATCTATATTTTTACCATGGTTGGTCAAACCCCTGTTGTCTAATTCTTTAATATCTAGATTAAAAGGCTTTTCCCCTTGCCAACTTCCAGCCAAAACTTTGAGCTTAAGATTTCTTTTTAAAAGTTCTTTTGCTACTTCCAAGAAATCTCTTTGTAATCCACCATAAGGAAAATATTTAAATATAAGTAATGCTATGATTTTTCTTTTCACCAATCTTCTAGATTTCTGAACCTGTCATTAAATGCAAATGTTCAATAACTTCAGTAGGTCTAATATCTATAAGGCTTTGGTGATAACCTTCAGAACCAGAACCCTTCCTAGTCTTACTATAGCCCTTATTTTTTCTCATGATGATGGACCTTTTACATAGTGGAGGAGTAAAGTCTGGAGACGTAGGTCCATATAATGCTAATAGTTTAGTGTCAAGAGCTGCTGCAATATGCATTAGACCAGAATCATTACTTACTACTACTTCTGGTACCGATAAAATATCTACTACATCAACTAATTTGGTTTTACCTATTAAGTTTAGGACTGAATTCTTAGAATAGATATTTTGCTCAATTTGCTCACCAACGGAAATATCATTAGGTGATCCTAGTAATAGAATTTGCCATTGTTTAGATAAAAATTCGTTAACAACTTTTGCATAATAATGAGCAGGCCACCTTTTAGCTGGCCCAAATTCAGCTCCTGGACAAAATGCAATTGTAGGCTTATTTAGATAGATGCCATATAGTGAAGACAATCTCTTCAAATTTTCTGTATCTACATCAAGTCTTGGATAAGGTATATCTACCGGAAGAGTGTCTAACTCTTTTAAACCCAAGGCTACAAATCTATCAACCATTCTAGGATAACTTACTTCATTTAATGTCCTAAGGTCATTTAATAGAAAATATCTATACTCTCCTCTCCATCCTGTTCTTAATGGTATATCAGCATAAAAGGGGACTAGTGATGATTTCAGAGAATTAGGTAAAACAATTGATTGGTCATAGTTCTCATTTTTTAGGTTTTTTCCTATTTGCACCCTTTCTTTAAATTTAAAATCACCATGATCAAATGGTAATAGTATGGTTCTAGAAACTTCTTTCATTCTTAAAAAAATCTCTTTAGTCCACTTTGGGGCTATAACTTCTATTTTTGAGTCTTTGTTGTTTGACTTAATTACCTTAAATAAACTCTGGGATATAATTGAATCACCAACCCAAGAAGGTCCTACAATCAATATCTTCATGATGTTGAAACCTTAACTGCCAACAGGAGTAAGCCAATCCTTATTCTCGGTACTTTTTCCTCTCACTTGATCTAGATAAGCTTTTTGTAATTTCTCAGTAATAGGTCCCCTTAAGCCATTAGATATTTTCTTATTATCAAGAGAGTTTATTGGAACAACTTCAGCTGCTGTGCCAGTAAAAAAAGCTTCATCACTATCAAATACCTCTTCTAACTTAATTTTTCTTTCTTCAAAATCAATGTTTAGTTGTTTTGCTAAACTAATAATAGTTCTTCTAGTAATACCATCTAAACAAGAATCCAAATCTGGACTAATGAGCAGATTATCTTTAACCATGAAAAAATTTTCTCCACTTCCTTCAGATACAAAACCCTCTGAATCAAGCATAAGAGTCTCTTCAAATCCCTGTTCTAAAGCCTCGTTAAGAGCAACAGTTGACTGAACATAATTACCATTAATCTTAGCATTTGCTACCTCATCTCTAACCTGTCTCTTGTAAGAGGAGACTTTTACTTTTATACCTTTTATCTGAGCTTCAGGATCCATATAAGAAGGCCACTCCCAGGCTGCCACAATTGTATGAATACTTAAGCCATCAAATCTTATACCCAAACCTTCTGATCCATAAAAACACATTGGCCTGATATATGATTCCTTTAAATTATTAAGCGAAACCACTTCTGCTTGAGCATTATTAAGTTCCATTTGAGAAAAAGGTATCTTCATCCCTATAGTTTCTGCTGATTTAAAAAGTCTATCCGTATGGTCATGTAGACGAAATATACATGTGCCTTTCGGTGTGGAGTAAGCTCTAACTCCCTCAAAAACACCCAATCCATAATGTAAAGTGTAGGTTAATACGTGTGTTTTAGCTTGCTTCCAATCAACCACCTCTCCATCAAACCAGATCAAGCCTTCTTTATCTGACAAAGACAAAACTTCCTCCTTTAGTTAATTTATAGTATTAAATTCTTTAACTTATTATAAGTCTATATTAAGTGCTAAGAATAAAGCTATATAATAAGGCTCTATCAATATAATAACTCCACTATCTATAATTGAATTTTAATCCATCAATTTTTCGAGCTTATGATATAAGAGGCATAGCTTATCAAGATCTCTCTAAAGACCTTGTTATATCTGTTGGCAAAGCTCTGGGAACATCAATAATAAAAAGGGGTCTAGATGGCATAAATGTTGGAAGGGATGGGAGATTATCTAGTCCAGATATGTTTAAGTGGCTTACTCAGGGAATTATCTCAACTGGATGTAATGTTGTAGACCTTGGGATTGTTCCCACTCCTCTTTTATATTTTTCAACCTATAAACTCCAATATAACAATGGTGTTGTAATAACAGGTAGTCACAATCCATCTGAATACAATGGATTTAAAATAGTTATAGAAAATAAGTCTTTGTTTGGAGAAGAAATCCAAACTATTAAAAAGATTATTGAATCTTTAGATTATTCTGAGGGCGAAGGGAAGAAAAAAGAAGATAAAGTAATAGAAGCCTATTTAAAAGAATTGGCTTCAAATGTTAAATTAAAAAGGAAAGTAAAAGTAGTAATTGATTGTGGTAACGGAGCAACAAGCGTTCTTGCAAAAGAATGTTATAAAAGATTGGGATGTGAAGTTATAGATTTATTCAGTGATTTAGATGGTAATTTTCCTAATCATCATCCCGACCCTTCAAAACCAGAAAATATGAAAGATTTGATAGAGAAAGTAATCTCTTCAGGTGCAGAAATTGGAATTGCCTTTGATGGAGATGGCGACAGATTAGGTGTTGTAAGTTCATTAGGAGAAATTATCTACCCTGATATGCAAATGATAATGTTTTCAGAAGAAGTCTTAAAAAATATGCAGGGTTCAAAAATAGTCTATGATGTTAAATGTTCTAAATTGCTTCCAGAATCAATAACAAGGAATGGTGGTATACCAGTTATTTCTAAAACCGGTCATTCATTTATCAAAAATAAAATTAGAGAAGTTTCGGCTGCTTTAGGGGGAGAAATGAGTGGGCATATCTTTTTTAATGATAGATGGCCAGGTTTTGATGACGCAATTTATTCTGGAGCAAGAATGCTAGAAATAGTATCGACTCAACCGGCAGAGGTGGATTTATTTGCTTCACTACCAAACCTTACCTCCACTCCAGAAATAAACATAGAGACAGAAGATAATAAAAAATTTCTTTATGTTGAAGAATTTAAATCATCAATGAATTTTCCTGATGCTAATGTAGTCGATATAGATGGTGTAAGAGTGGAATTTGATTACGGTTGGGGTCTTTTAAGGGCCTCTAATACCTCTCCAGTATTAGTTTTAAGATTTGAGGCTATTGATGAAAATAGTTTAGAAAAAATAAAAGACAAATTTAGAAATGTATTACGTAAGATCAACCCTGGTCTTGAAGAATTCTAGAAATGAATATATCACGAAAAAATGCAGAAAATATAGCCTCAGTTCTAAGCGAAGGTCTTCCGTATATTCAAAAATTTTATGGTAAAAGTATAGTTGTAAAATACGGTGGCGCTGCTATGTCGAATAGTAAGCTAAGAAAAGGTTTTGCAAAGGATATTGCATTAATGAAATTAGTTGGTATGAACCCTATTGTTGTTCATGGTGGTGGGCCTCAAATTAAAAAAGAGCTAAAGAAAAAGGGTCTAAAAGAACTCTTTATATCTGGTTTAAGAGTTACAGATGAACAGACCATGGGGATTGTAAATGAAGTTCTAATAAATAAAGTCAATAAAGAATTAGTTTCCTTAATAAACAACTTTGGTGCTAAAGCTATTAGTCTAACTTACAAGAATTCAAGAGTCCTTGAAGGAAAAACAACATCAGAGATAGAGCAATTAGACCTTGGATTAGTGGGGACTGTAGATAAGGTCAGGAATAATGAGATTAAAAAAATCTTTTCTAAGAATTCAGTGCCAGTTATTGCTCCTTCAGCTTTGGATAAGTATGGCAAATGCCTTAACATAAATGCAGATCAAGCAGCGGGAGCAATAGCTAAATCTTTAAGAGCTGAAAAATTAATTCTACTTACAAATGTTAAGGGTGTGGTTGATAATAATGGTTCACTTTTATCAAAAATTAGTAAAAAAAGAGCTAGAATAATATTAGATAAAAATATTGCTAGGGGTGGAATGCAACCAAAACTTAAGGCTGCAATATATAGTGTCTCTAATGGAGTTAAATCTTCTCATATAATTGATGGGAGACTGCCCCATGCTGTCCTTCTAGAAGTTCTTACAAGAGAAGGGGTTGGAACCTTAATATCTTAAATTATGCAAGAAATTAAACCAAGACAACTTGATATAATGCAAACACTTGCAAAGATGCTTGAGAGGAAAGGTCCTATAAAAATAACAACCGCTTCTTTAGCTAAAGAATGTGGAATTACAGAAGGGGCTATTTATAGACATTTTCCTAGTAAAAGAAAAATCTTTTCAGGATTAGTTGACTTCTGTGAAGAGAGTATCCTTGAATTAATATCTGATGTTAATTCTAGTACAGAAGAGGCATTAAAAAAGGTAGAGAATATACTTCTTATCTTGGTAAGTTTTAGTGAAAAAAACCCAGGAATAGCAAGACTTCTTACAAGAGAAGCTTTTTCAGTGGACCAGGCTAGTTTAGAGGAAAGAATAAGGCACTTATTTTCCAAAATTGAATTACAAATAAAACAGAACCTGCAAAAGCATGAACAAGTAAGTAAAAAGAAACTTGTTATTTCAACTGCAGCATCTGCTAATCTGCTTTTGGCATTTTGTGAGGGGTTAATTCAGCAATATGTTAGATCTGGATTCCAAGAAAAACCCACTCAAAGAATAAAAGATCAACTAAACTTCCTGATTCATAGTCTTTCAAACTCCTAACTCTAATCATTTGGAGGAAATTCTTGGAGATAATATTCAAACATAGTATCTTTTTGTTCATTACCTGCTCTTTTCCCAGAAGACTTGTTTATCTTCACTGAGATTAATCCAGAGGGAGCTAGAGCATTATCTTTTGGAATAGCTTTAATATTTTTTTTAATGAAGTCTAGCCAAATAGGCAAAGCTGTTGTACTCCCAAACTCCCTATTTCCCAGACTCTTTGGATTATCAAAACCAACCCATACACTAGCTACAAGAAAGTTGTTGAAACCTGTAAACCAAGTACTTTCTGCTTCATTCGTAGTGCCCGTCTTACCGGAAAAGTCATTTCTTTTAAGTTCTTTAATCTTCTTAGCCGTACCTCTTATTCCTGCCTCTTGGAGAATATCTTTTATAATATAGGCTACTCTAGGATCAATTACTTCTTCTTGCTCTTCTTCTGGCTTCTCAAAAATAATCTTACCAGACCGATCAATTATTTTTTCTATGAAATAAGGAACCACCTTCTTTCCTCCATTAGTAAAAATAGCGTAAGCTGCTGCATTGTCTAAAGGACTTAAAGAAGCTGTTCCCAGAGCTAGAGACAAATCAGGTTGCAAAGCCTCCTTTTTAAATCCAAAGTGCTCTGAAAAATCCCTTGCTTTATCTATCCCCAATTCTCTTAATAGCCTTATTGAAACAAGATTTCTACTTTGTACTAGGCCTTCTCTTAGTCTAGTAGGTCCAAAAAAACGACCGCTGGCGTTTCTTGGTCGCCACTTTTCTTCCAAAAATTCATCTTCAAAAACTATCGGTGCATCATTAATTATAGTAGAAGCAACAAAACCTTCAGACAAAGCAGCTGCATAGAGAAAGGGCTTAAAGTTTGAACCTAATAAAGGAGTTGATTGTGTGGCCCTGTCAAATTTACTCAAGAAAAAATCATAACCGCCAACCAAAGCTTTAATAGCCCCCGATTGTGGATCTAAAGCAACTAAAGAACCTTGAACTTCAGGGATCTGAGTTAAGGATAAATTGGAGGTGACCCTATCCTTTTCTATCCAAACAAGATCTCCTTCTTTAAGGAACTCTTTAAAATTCTTATTTTTTGGCCCTCTCCTGTTCTCATTTATATATGGTCTTATCCAAGTTAAATCCTTTGACCAACTTATGGTACGTATTTTTCTTGTTCCAGTTAAAACAACCAAACCTTCATAAAACCCTATAACAACTGCAGGAAATTTATTATAGGTAGTTGTAAAAGTATTTAGGTATTTTAAAACTTCTTCTATGGGCCCTTCAGCTAAGTCATCTTCATCAAAGAGAGAAGACTCCAGTAAAATTAGTCTCTCAGAAAGTGGTGCCAAAAAGAAATCTCTACCTAAGATATAACTTAAATTTTCTGGAGACCTAAAGCCATGCCTCTTATCATAACCTTCCAAGCCTCTTCTAATTGCAGAAACTGCAGTATTCTGCATATTTGAGTCAATGGTAGTATAAACCTCATAACCCTCTTGATAAGCATTAAGACCATACCTTTCTATCATATGCCTCCTAATATTTTCAGCAACATAAGGGGCACTAACTTCAGAAACTAGTCCATGATAGAAAGCTGTTACAGGTGCTTTAGTAGCTAAGTCAAATTGGTCTTGATAAATAAACCCTAAGTCTAACATCCTCTTAAGAATCCAATCTCTTCTTATTAATGCTCTTTTCGGATTAACAAGAGGATTTCTTTTGGATGGGGCTTGAGGTAAAGAAGCAATCATTGCCCATTGTGCCAGATTCAGTTCGGATATAGATTTACCATAATAAACTTCACTTGCTGCTGAAATACCATAAGCCCTGTTACCAAAGAAGATACGATTAACGTAGAATTCAAAGATCTCCTGTTTTGTGTAAGTCTGTTCAAGCCTATAAGCTAGGAAAATGTCTTTTATCTTTCTGTAGAAACTTACCTCTCTGCCAGTTAGATAATTACCAGCGACTTGCATTGTTATGGTGCTACCCCCTCCTTGCACCCTTCCTGATATTAACAATCTGTAGAATGATCTTATAAGACCTAAATAACTTACTCCTGAGTGAGAGAAGAAGTTATCATCCTCAGCTGCTAAAACAGATTGAACAAAATAAGGGGGAATATTTTTAAACCTTATTTCAGATCTTCTTTTTTCTCCAAATTCTCCAATTAACTTTTGATCAGAGGAAAAAACCTTCAGTGGGATCTGAAGTTCTATCTTCCTAATTTGTTGCTCATTTGGAAGTTTTTCATCAATGTAAAGATTTAAAGAACTAACTAAAAGAGCTAATAAACTTAAAAGGGTAATTAAAAGTTTAATTAAAAAAATTTCCTTTAAATCTTTGAGCCTCATATTTATTTAGATATGCAAAACGAATATATAATAAAAACATGCATATCTTTATTATAGGCCCTACAGCTTCAGGAAAAACAACTATAGGAAAAAAACTTGCTAAATTCTTAAATATGAGATTCATTGATACTGACAAAGAAATAGAAAAGTCTACTGGCGTAAATATTAATTGGTTATTTGACATTGAAGGTGAAGAAGGCTTTAGACAAAGAGAAAA
Organism: uncultured Gammaproteobacteria bacterium; assembly: GCA_964571215.1. GTDB lineage: Bacteria > Pseudomonadota > Gammaproteobacteria > Magnimaribacterales > Magnimaribacteraceae > CAJWPI01. The sequence continues at coordinate 10,713 of CAZMZZ010000022.1, read as the reverse complement.
GGATATTTTGTTAGAAATAAAAAAAATGAATTCCTCTGTTGTATCAACTGGGGCTGGTTTAGTTCTTAAAAAAAATAATAGAGAACTTCTTAGTTCAACTGGAAAAATTATCTACTTAGATATTTCTATAGAATCTCAACTCAAAAGAACTACCTTTGATAAATCGCGCCCTTTACTCTCAAAAGGTAACAAAAGAAAAATATTATTAAGAATGAGTAAAGATAGAGATCCTCTATATAAAAAATTGGCAGATATTACAATAAAACCAGACAAGAAAAGCATTAACAGGGTTGTTGAAGAGATAGCTTCAAAAATTAAAAAAATAACTAATGAATCTAGATAAAAATCAAATATTTATAAAAACAAATTCTTCTGAATATAAAATTAATATTTTTGACCAGGTCATCAATATGTCTTCAATTTCAGAATTCATAGAAAATAAAGAAATAATATTTATATATGACTCAAACTTAGATAAACAAAAAATAAATAACTTGTTAGGAAACATAACCTCACAAACTAAACAAAAGGTTGTTTCTATAAAACTAGAAGTAAAAGAGGAAAAGAAAAACCTAAAAACCTTAACTGAAATTCACAACAAATTAGTAGAAAATAAATTTAGTAGGGATTGCTTGGTAATAGCAGTTGGAGGTGGAATAATTTGTGATCTATCCGGATTTGCTGCTGCAACTTATCAGCGAGGGGTTGATTTTCTGCTTATTCCAACAACTTTACTTGCACAGGTAGATGCTTCTATAGGTGGAAAGACAGCTATAAACCACTCTTTAGGAAAAAACATGATAGGAGCTTTCCATCAACCAAAAGCTGTCTTGATAGATACTTCCTTTCTTAAAACTTTACCTAGGAGAGAACTTAACTGTGGATTAGTAGAAATGATCAAACACAGCCTAATAGCTGATAAAAATTTCTTTTCTTGGATAAAAGAAAATATAGAAGAGATAAAATCATTTAAAGGTGAACGGATAAAAGAATCTATAAGAAGATCCATAGAAATTAAGGCTAATATTGTTTCAATTGATGAAAAAGAAAAAGGTATAAGGGCTATATTAAATTTTGGGCATACTTTTGGACATGCAATAGAACTATTAGGAAAATACAAAGATTATAATCATGGTGAGGCTGTGGCATTGGGAATAATGTGTGCCCTTGAATTATCTAAAAAGATTTGTAATCTAAAAGAAGAAGAGATAAACCAAATAAGAGACCTGTTTACGGCATTTGGAATCAACATTAGACTTACAAAACCCTTAAATATAGAGGAATTATATGAAGCAATGCAGTCTGATAAGAAGAAAGGGGTTAATGATCTAAATTTTATATTAATTAAAGAAATAGGAAGTGCCAAGAAATATAGTGATATATCAAAAAAAGAAGTTTTAGATGCAATTGAAAGGTCTATTTTTCCTATCTAATCGCTTTAATTCCGAGATCTTATCTATCTTGTTTTGTTATGAACTGAATAAAAAGCATAATTATCCAAGAAAAGTTTTGATTCCTGCTTATTTAAAGAGTTTCTTTGGTGCTGTAAAATCCCTCCCCCCCTTTTTTTTATGAAAATGTTTAAAGAAAAATTACATAAAACTCTTATTGGTCTTCCAAAGAAGATAGGTCTATATGATCCAGGGCTTGAGAAAGACTCTTGTGGGGTGGGAATGGTTGCAAATATAAAAGGCATTCCTTCTAGGCAAATAATGGATGATGCCTATTTAGTTAATTCAAGAATGGATCATAGGGGTGGTTGTGGATTCGAAGAGAATACAGGCGATGGTGCAGGTATTTTAGTGGCTCTTCCTCATAATTTCTTTAAGAAAGTATCAAAAGAAATAGGAATCCAATTACCTAAAAAGGGATCCTATGCTGTTGGAAATATTTTCTTACCTCAAGACGATAAAGAAAAGCAATTTTGTAAAAAAGAAATTGAAAAAACTATTATTGCTGAAAAGCAAATATTTTTAGGATGGAGAGAAGTACCCATAGATCCTAAAAAAGCTGATGTCGGTCCTGCAGCTAAGCTTTCACAACCAGCTATAGAACAACTGTTTGTAAAATCTTCAGATGAAATTATTCAGGATGAATTTGAAAGAAATCTTTATCTAATAAGAAAAAAATTTAGCCATAACCTGAGAACTAATAAGAAACTTAAACAAGCAGCTTTGTTATTCGCATGCAGTCTTTCTTCTAAGGTTATTGTATATAAAGGGATGTTAACTCCTTCTCAACTTTTTCCTTTCTTTCCTGATCTAGAGGAACAGAGCTTCGAAACACACTTAGCTATGGTTCATTCAAGATTTAGTACTAACACCTTCCCCTCATGGGATAGAGCTCAACCAAATAGATATATGAGCCATAACGGTGAGATAAATACTCTAAAAGGTAACGTGAACTTAATAAGCGCAAGACAAGGAGTGGCTCAGAGTGACTTGTTTGGTAAAAAACTTAAAGACTTATTTCCCATAGCAGAGCCCGACAGTTCTGACTCAGGAAATTTTGACAACATTCTAGAATTTCTAATGTTAACAGGAAGAACTCTGCAGGAATCAATCATGATGATGATTCCAGAAGCATGGCAATCCAATAGTCTTATGGATAAAGATAAAAGAGCCTTTTATGAATACTCTTCTTCCTTAATGGAACCGTGGGATGGTCCTGCTTCAATTGTATTTACAGATGGCAACTACATTGGTGCTGTCCTCGATAGAAATGGACTTAGACCAAGTCGCTATTATGTCACTAAAGATGACAAAGTAATTATGGCTTCAGAGGTTGGTGTTTTACCTGTTGACCCTTCAAATGTTTTGATGAAAGGAAGGCTACAGCCAGGAAGGATGTTTCTTATAGATTTCGAAGAAGGAAGGATGGTTCCTGATAAAGAAATTAAAGAAAAAATTTATAAAGCCAACCCATATAAGAAATGGACTAAAGAACAAATCGTAGATCTTGAAGAACTCACAAATACTAAAAATAATGAACCCAGTCTTTCAGATGACTTAATTTCAAGAATGCAAGCTTTCGGTTATACAGTAGAAACAATGCAATTTATGCTTCTACCAATAGTGAGAGAGTTAAGAGATCCGTTAGGCTCAATGGGAAATGATGCCGCCTTGGCATGTCTTTCTGATAAACCAAGATTAATCTTTGATTATTTTAAACAACTGTTTGCTCAAGTTACAAATCCAGCTATAGATTCTATTCGCGAAGAAGTGATCATGTCTTTGGAATGTTTAATTGGTCCAGAAGGAAACCTTCTTTCTAGGGTAGCTGAAAATGCCCATAGAATAAGAATAAAGAATCCAATTCTTTCAAACACTGAGTTAACAGGTATAAAAAATATAGATTCTCACGGATGGAAAGCCAAAAACATTGATATTACTTATCGGAAAGGTACAGGAAATAAAAAAGACATGCTCTCTGCTTTAGATCGAATATGTAAAGAATCAGAAGAAGCTATAAAGGAGGGATTCTCTTTTATAATATTATCAGACAAAAATTTAGGCCCAGAGAATATAGCTCTTAGTTCTTTGTTGGCCTGTTCTACAGTACACCACTACTTAATCAAGAAAGAAAAGAGAACTCTAATAGGAATTATTATTGAAACAGGAGAAGCTAGAGAGGTTCATCATCATTGCTTATTAATAGGATATGGAGCAGATGCCATAAACCCTTATTTAGCTTTTGAGTCATTGTGGCAAGCCAGACAGGATGGCCTTTTAGATCAGATATCTTTTGATGAAATAGTTAAAGCCTATAAAAAAGGAGTAGCTAAAGGAATTCTTAAAGTTATGGCCAAGATGGGCATTTCAACTTTGCAATCATACAAAGGGGCACAAATATTTGAAGCAGTGGGTCTGGCAGATGAAATTATAAAGAAGTGTTTTCCGGGTACTGCAAGTCGAGTTCAGGGTGTAGATTTTAATATTTTAGTAGATGAAGTTGAAAGAAGGCATGAATTAGGATTTCATAAAAATATCATTAACAATACTGAAGTACTTCCTAATCCTGGTGATTTTCACTGGAGACATGGAGGTGATTCACATATGTGGGACCCTAAATCAATTTCTGATCTTCAGCAAGCAGCAAGAAAGAATAATGAAGAATCATATTGGAAGTTTTCCAACTATGCCAATGAACAAACTACTAAAGACAGCGCTCTTAGAGGTTTGCTGAAATTTAGATACTCTAAAAAACCATTAGATCTAGATGAAGTAGAGCCAGAAAAAGAAATAGTAAAACGTTTTGCTACAGGAGCCATGAGTTTAGGCTCTATCTCAACTGAAGCTCATGAGTCTCTAGCTATAGCTATGAATAAATTAGGCGGAAAATCTAATACAGGAGAAGGTGGTGAAGATCCAATAAGATTCAAGCCACAAAAAGATGGCGTTTCGAAAAGGTCCGCAATTAAACAAGTAGCTTCAGGAAGATTTGGAGTGACAATGTGGTATCTCACTAATTCGGACGAACTCCAAATCAAAATTGCACAAGGAGCAAAGCCGGGTGAAGGTGGAGAGTTACCTGGTAGAAAAGTAGATGAATACATAGCAAAAATTAGACACTCAACTCCTGGTGTAGGATTAATTAGCCCTCCACCTCACCACGATATTTATTCTATTGAAGACATTGCTCAACTAATTCACGATCTTAAAAACGCCAATAGAGAAGCAAGAATAAGTGTTAAATTAGTCTCTGAAATAGGTGTGGGTACTGTTGCTGCTGGAGTAGTTAAAGCAAAGACTGACCATTTGGTTATAGCGGGTCATGATGGAGGGACTGGGGCTTCTCCTTTAACTTCTATAAAACATGCCGGTTTGCCATGGGAATTGGGTATAGCTGAAACTCATCAAACGTTGGTAATGAATAATTTAAGATCAAGAGTAGTTCTGCAAACAGATGGGCAGATAAAAACAGGAAGAGATGTTGCAATAGCAGCTTTACTTGGTGCGGAGGAGTATGGTTTTGCAACTGCTCCTTTGATTACTCTTGGCTGCATAATGATGCGTAAATGTCATTTGAATACTTGTCCAGTTGGTATAGCTACTCAGGATAAAGAACTAAGAAAGAAGTTTGAAGGAGATCCTGAACATGTAATTAATTATCTTTTTATGGTTGCTAAAGAATTAAGAATAATCATGTCAAAACTTGGATTTAGAACCGTTAATGAAATGATAGGAAGAGTTGATTGCCTTGAAGTGGATAAAGCTATTGATCATTGGAAAAGAGAAGGTCTGGACTTTTCAAGAATTCTTCATCCAGCAAAAATAATTTTTGATAACACTGAAGTCTTTCATACTCAAGATCAAGACCATGGATTAGATAAGGCCTTAGACCATGAGCTAATTAAACTAAGCAAAAAAGCTATAGAAAAATCTGAGAAAGTTGATATAGAACTTCCTGTAAAAAACACCAATAGAGTTGTTGGTACGATACTTTCTAATGAAGTTTCTAAGATATGGGAAGATAAGGGCTTACCTGAAGACACCATAAATATAAAACTCAATGGTTCAGCGGGCCAAAGTTTAGCTGCTTGGTTAGTCAAAGGAATAACCATAACTTTAGAGGGCGATGCTAATGATTATGTTGGAAAAGGCCTTTCAGGCGGAAAACTAATTGTTTACCCACCTAAAAAAAGTAGCTTTAAATCTGAAGAAAATATTCTCATTGGTAATGTTGGTCTGTATGGAGCTACAGGTGGGGAAGCTTATTTTAGAGGAATAGCTGCTGAGAGATTCTGCGTAAGAAATAGTGGAGCCAAAGTTGTTATAGAAGGAATTGGTGATCATGGTTGTGAATACATGACAGGAGGAAGGGCAGTAATCTTAGGACCAGTAGGAAGAAATTTTGGTGCAGGTATGAGTGGTGGTATAGCATATGTTTATGACCCGAATGATAAATTAGAGCAATTATCAAATTTGGATACTTTTGAATTAGAAAAATTGGAAGTAAGAGAAGATATTAATGAATTAAAACAACTCGTAGAAAATCATCTTGCTTATACCGAATCAGATGTAGCTAAAAAAATCCTAAAAAACTGGAATAAAGAACTTAAAACTTTTAAGAAAGTTATGCCCATTGACTACAAGAGAGTTCTTTTAGAGCAGAACAGAAAAGAAAAGAGGGCTGGATAAATGGGTAAAGTTACTGGTTTTAAAGAATTTAAGAGGATTGTTGAATCTTACAGGCCTGCAGAAGAGAGAGTTTTAGATTTCAAGGAGATCTATACCAAGCATAATGAGAATGCTCTTAGCACTCAGGCATCAAGATGTATGGACTGTGGAGTTCCCTTCTGTCAATCCAACGAAGGATGTCCTGTATACAATCTCATACCTGAATGGAATGATTTGGTTTATCAAAATAGATGGGAGGAAGCGTTTGAAAGACTAATAAAGACTAATAATTTCCCAGAAATAACTGGAAGAGTCTGTCCTGCTGTATGCGAAGGTGCATGTGTGTTAGGTATTACGGAAACTCCTGTAGCTATAAAAAATTTAGAATGTGCTATCTCAGACAAGGCTCTTGAAAATGGTTGGTTTAAACCAGTAGTGCCCAAAAAAAGAACTGGAAAGAAAATAGCTATTATAGGCTCAGGACCAGCAGGGCTTTCTGCAGCTCAGGAATTAAACTATGCAGGACACACAGTTAATGTCTACGAAAGAGATGATCGTATTGGTGGTTTAATGATGTATGGAATACCTAACATGAAATTAGAGAAATCTATTTTAGAATTAAGAATTGATCTTATGAAACAAGAAGGTATTACTTTTTTTACCAATACCGATGTTGGAAGTGATACACCCAATTCGATGAGTGTAGAAAGACTTTCTAAAGATAATGATGTAATTTTGTTAGCAACAGGAGCCACTAGACCCAGAGACCTTTCCATACCAAATCGAGAAGCTAAAGGCATTCACTTTGCCATGGATTTCTTAAGAGCAAATACTAAGAGTCTATTGGATAGTGAACATAGGGATAAAAACTTCATAAATGCAAAAGGTAAAGATGTTATTGTTATAGGTGGCGGTGATACAGGTACTGATTGCATTGGAACTTCTTTGAGACATGGATGTAAATCCTTAATAAATTTTGAAATCCTACCCCAACCACCTGTTGAAAGGGCTGAAAATAATCCATGGCCACTTTTCCCTAAGACATACAAAGTTGATTATGGTCACGAAGAATCTAATGAGTTATTTGGAAATGACCCGAGAGTGTTTTCAATTTCCGGTAAAGAATTTCTTAAAGATGGTCAAGATAACCTAACTGGTATTGTTACAGTTGAAGTTGACACTAATTTTAAAGAGATCCCAGGAAGTGAAAAAGAATGGAAAGCTGATCTTATCCTTCTTGCGATGGGGTTCTTAGGTCCTGAAAACTATGTAGTAAAGAACTTACAAGTAAACCTTGATGAAAGAAGTAACTACAAAGCCAAACATAATATTCATATAACAAGCAATCCCAAAGTATTTGCAGCAGGTGATTGTAGGAGAGGTCAATCTCTAGTAGTTTGGGCAATAAATGAAGGTAGAGCAGCAGCTAAAGCAATAAATAATTACCTAAGTTAAGCTCAACTCTAAACCTTTACCACCCTCATCAATCCCTCTTGAACAGCTGAGGCAATCAATACACCTTTTCTTGTATAGATACTACCCCTATTAAAACCCCTAGCATTGCTAGCGCTAGGGCTGTCTGTTGAATATAACATCCACTCGTCAGCTCTAAAGGGCCTATGAAACCACATCGCATGATCTAAACTGGCACTTTGAAAATTTCCACTTGCAAAGGTTAACCTGTGAGGATTTAGTGCAGTACTTAACAAACCCATGTCTGAAGCATATGCAAGTATTGCTTGATGTAAATTAGTATCATCGGGTAGTTTTGATACAGCCCTCATCCACATGTATTTATATGGTGGTTTTTTTGTGGGATCTTGAAATATCCCTTCCCCAGGCAAGCTTCTGAGCTCGATGGGCCTCTCTCTAGTAAACATCTCCCTCATCTTTTTCGGCACTTTTTTAACTATCTTCTTTCTTATCTCCAAATCACTAACACACTTTTCGGGTGGTAATATCTCAGGCATATCTATTTGATGTGAAAGACCTTTCTCTTTCTTATGAAAAGAAATAGATGTATTGAAGATGGGCTCTCCCTTCTGTATAGCAACCACCCTTCTTGTAGAAAAACTGCCACCATCTCTTATTCTGTCTACGTCATACACAATAGGGTGTCCTATAGCTCCGGGCCTTAAGAAATAGGCATGAAAGGAATGGGCAAATCTCTTTTTATCTACAGTTCTGTGAGCTGCTGTTAAGGCCTGCCCTAAAACCTGTCCTCCAAAAACTCTAGGACCTCCTATATTTTCACTTTGACCTCGAAAAAGGTTTACCTCCAGTTGTTCTAAATTCAATAATTTTATAAGTCTATTTAGTGATCTTTTTTTCATTTTATTTAAATTCTCTTTTTTTCCACCAAGGAAAGAAATCAGGTAGATCCTTGCTGACTTTACTGGGGAAGTTAGGTGCTCTTTTTTCTAGAAACGAGGTAACCCCTTCTTTTGCATCTTTTCCTTTTCCTAGTTCATAAATAGCTCGTGAATCTACCTTATGAGCTTCCATGGGATGATCAGCTCCTAACATCTTCCAAAGCATTTGGCGCGTTAAAGCTACAGAAACAGGTGAAGTGTTTTCTATAATTTCTTTTGCTATCTCATAAGCTTCCTCTAAAAGAGATTCTTTAGAATGTATAGCACTAATAAGACCTCCTTTTAGAGCCTCTTTAGCTGGAAAAACCTTTCCTGAATAAGTCCATTCAAGTGCCTTGCTGATACCTACTATACGTGGAAGAAACCAACTTGATGCTGCTTCAGGAACTAAACCTCTACGTGCGAAGACTAAACCAAACCTAGCTTCTTCACTAGCTAATCTAATATCCATGGGCAATGTCATAGTTACACCAACTCCTACAGCAGGACCATTTATGGCTGCAATAATAGGTTTAGGACATTCATAGATAGCAAGGGTAGTTCTTCCCCCACCGTCTCTCAACCATTCAAGATCATCAGATTTAATTGGCTTCTCATCTTTATTATTTCTAACTTCTCTATTAAAAGTATCTTCACCGGCACTTAAATCTGCCCCAGCACAAAATCCTCTTCCGGCTCCCGTTACAACTATCACTCTAATGTCATCATCTTTACCTGCTTCATCGAATGCCTTAATCAGATCATCCATCATTTGGCCTGTAAAAGCGTTAAGCCTCTCAGGTCTATTCAAAGTAATAGTTAGTATCTTGTTTTCAATCTCGTAAAGAATAGTTTCAAATTTCATTTTTTTCCTTATTTAATTTAATTAGATGGTCTACAGACTGAGAAGGGATATCAGATACGGATGACCCAACAACCTTAGCGGGTACTCCTGCTACAGTTACCCCTTCCTCAACATCAGTTAGAACAACACTTCCAGCTGCAACTTTTGCATTTCTTCCTATTTCTACATTTCCTAATATAGTGGCACCAGCACTTAAAAGGACCCCTTCTCTTACTTTGGGGTGTCTATCTCCTGATTCTTTACCCGTTCCACCAAGAGTTACTCCTTGAAAGATAGAAACATCATTTTCAATAACACTAGTTTCGCCTATTACTACTCCAGTAGCATGGTCAATCATAACCCCATTTCCTATTTGAGCTGCAGGGTGTATATCTACCCCATAAACTTCTGAAGACCTTCCTTGTATAAATAAAGCTAAGCTATGTCTCTCAGCAAGCCATAAAAGGTTAGATACCTTATGAGCCTGCAAAGCTCTAAATCCCTTAAAAAATAAAAGAGGAGAAGAAAAATATCTACATGCAGGATCCCTCTCTTTTACGGCTACTAAATCTAAAGAAATATCTTTTATAACATGTTGATTAGAATCAATTGTCTCTTTTATAACATTTCTTAACATTAACGGCTGAACTGAGATATTAGATAAATCATTTGCAAGTTGATTAGCAATGGCCGAAGAGAAAGTAGAATACTCTAAAATAGTTGAATGAAAGAAACTTGCTAAAACAGGTTCAGCCTTTACTCTCTTACGAGTTTCTTCTCGTATGGCACTCCAAATATCAGTTACTTTATCTATTTCTTTCTTACTCATAGTTTAGACAATCAATTGTACTCTACAGACTCTCCTTGTTTAAATGAAACAAATACGGATAATAGGCGGCCCTTTTAATAAAATTTAACTTTATGAGTCAAGAAATAACTGATTATGACGCTTCTTTACCTGATATTGAAGTAGATATAAGTCAAACTTTTGATCTAGATGTAGAGTTGAAAGTTCCAGGATTTAGTGAAGCTAATGAATATGTTCCACAAATAGATGAAGCCTATAAATTTGATAAAAATACTACTTTAGCAATATTAGCTGGCTTTTCTCATAACAGAAGAGTTTTAATCCAGGGATACCATGGTTCGGGTAAATCAACTCACATAGAGCAAGTTGCTGCAAGACTTAATTGGCCTTGTATAAGAGTAAATTTAGATAGTCATATCAGCAGAATAGATTTGCTTGGGAAGGATGCAATAGTAATCAAAGATGGTAAGCAAATAACTGAATTTAAAGAGGGGATACTCCCTTGGGCTGTACAAACTTCTACAGCATTAGTCTTCGACGAATATGATGCAGGAAGACCTGATGTAATGTTTGTTATTCAGAGAGTGTTAG
>CAZMZZ010000021.1:0-25136 GCA_964571215.1 uncultured Gammaproteobacteria bacterium | reverse complement strand
GTAGTTGATAAGAAAGGCGTACTAGACCCAAACAGAATGATGCCATCTATTGAAAAAAGGAGTAACGAAGAAACTTCTTTACAGGCTGAAATATCAGCAATAGCATGTAGAGAGGCCCTAGAACGATCTAATAATTCAGTTAAAGATATTGACGCAATAATTTGTGCCTGTGCTAATCTACAAAGAGCTTATCCAGCTGTAGCAATAGAGGTTCAAAATATTTTAGGAATTGAAGGTTATGCCTATGACATGAATGTCGCTTGCTCATCAGCAACTTTTGCTTATCAAAATGCTGTTAATGACATTTTATCTGGAGTGGCAAAGAAGGTTCTTGTAGTGGACCCAGAGATTTGTAGTGCACATTTAAATTTTAAAGATAGAGATGGGCATTTTATATTCGGAGACGTTTGTACAGCTTCAGTTCTTGAAAGATCAGATGATGAACAGAAATCTGGAAACTTTGAGATAATAGGTACGAAGCTAAAAACAGTATTTTCCAACAATATTAGAAATAACTTTGGTTTCCTGAATAGAAGTGAGGATTCAGACCTGTTTTCTGATGATAAATTATTTATACAACAAGGAAGAAGAGTTTTTAGAGAAGTAGTTCCCATTGTATCTGCTGTTGTTAAAGAACATCTAGAAGAAGAGGGTTTACAAATAGATGACTTAAAAAGATTATGGCTTCATCAAGCTAATTTAGGGATGAATAAACTGATAGCAAAGAGACTTTTAGGTAGAGAGCCAACAAAGCTAGAAATGCCCATTGTTCTTGATAAATACGCAAATACCAGCTCAGCTGGCTCTATAATTGCTTTCCATAAATACAGAAATGATTTGAACCAAGGAGATATAGGAGTTATTTGCTCCTTTGGAGCTGGATATTCTGTAGGATGTGTAATAGTAAGAAAAACTTAACTAGTTAAAAAGTATGAATTTATTAGTTACCTTTGATAAAAAGTTAAAAACACTGAAAAAGTTTGAATTTATTGGTCTTTTCTTTATCAGATTATATCTTGCTTATATTTTTTGGATTCATGGCAACTCTAAATTAACAGAAGTAGAGCAGTTTTCCTCTTTTCTAGGTTCTTTAGATATCCCTTTCCCAGATATCGTTGTTTGGATATTAATTACTTCTGAATTAGTTGGTGCCCTGCTTTTATTAGTAGGGCTCTTTGTTAGGTGGGTAACTTTACCTTTACTCACCCCAATGATTCTGGCAATTTTTTTTGTTAATTGGGAAAATGGTTGGTCATATGAGAATAATGGAGTAGAGCTATTAGTCACGTATTCAATTCTTTTAATAGTCTTATTATTTTCTGGTGCTGGTAAGTATCTGAGCTTAGACTACTGGGTTTCCTCAAAAAGATAGATTTATGAACCTTTACGATTGTCTGAAATTAACGGAAGAACCCTTAATTGAATTAAAAAACTGGATAGATGAAGCTGACAGTGCTGGAGCTCCGCTACCTCATGCTATGAATTTAGCAACTGTTGATAAGGAGGGAAGACCGTCTGCACGAATGGTTCTGATGAAATCACTTTCAGATAAAGGTTTAGTTTTTTTTACAGATTATTCCAGTCAAAAAGGGTGCCATCTTGAGGGGAATAATTCTAGTTCTTGCACATTTTGGTGGCCATCTACAGATAAACAAATAAGAATAGAAGGGAGATGTAGTAAAGTTTCAGATTCAGAGTCTGATGAATATTTTGAGTCAAGACCTTTAGGCTCTCAAATATCCGCAATAATTTCTAATCAAAGTAGTGAAATAAAGACCTACGAACAGTTAGTCCAGAATTCTGAAAGATTTAAAGAAGAAAATAAAGAAGCAAAAATAAAGAGGCCTGAAAGGTGGGGAGGGTATCTTGTTAGGCCTTTTAGAATAGAATTTTGGGAGAACCAATCTAATAGATTACATAAAAGGAAGCTATATCAGCTTGATTCCCATAAATGGACAAAATCTTTGCTTTCTCCCTAAGTGTTGCATGCAAACTAAAAGAAAAATAGAATGTAAATACAAGTGACCTTTTGTAAGGGTCACCACTGATTATGCCTCAAGTAACTCTCCCAGATAACTCAAAAAAAGATTTTGACAGCATAGTTACGGTAGAACAATTAGCTAAAGATATAAGTAATTCTTTAGCAAAGTCTGCTGTAGCTGCAAGAATAGATGGTCAATTAGTAGATATTTCTTATGAAATTTCTGAAGATTGCAAAGTTGAGGTTTTAACAGCAAAAGATCTTGAAGGTCTTGAGGTAATTAGACATTCTTGTGCACACTTATTAGCTCATGCCTTAAAGCAACTTTACCCAGATGTTAGATTAGCTATAGGCCCTGTAATTGATGACGGGTTTTACTATGATTTTTTATTAGAGAAACCACTTAATGAAGATGATCTTGCTGCCTTAGAGGAGCGTATGATCTCTCTAGCAAAGAAAAATTACAATATAGTCAGAGAGGTAGTCTCAAAGAAAAAGGCTACGGACATTTTTAAAAAAAGAAATGAAACTTACAAGCTACGAATAATACAAGAAATTCCTAAAGAAGAGATTATTGCTGTATACCATCATGAAGAGTATATAGATATGTGCAGAGGACCTCATGTGACTAATACAAGACATCTTAAAGCCTTTAAGTTAACTAAATTAGCAGGTGCTTATTGGAAAGGGGATTCTAATAATGAAATGCTTCAAAGGATCTATGGAACTGCATGGAGAACAAAAGAAGACCTAGACCAACACTTAGAAAAGTTAACTGAAGCTGAGAAAAGGGACCACAGAAAGTTAGGAAGAAAGTTAAACCTTTTTCATTTTCAAGAAGAAGCACCAGGAATGCCTTTTTGGCATCCACATGGAAAAGCTTTATACAACGAAGTAGAAAAATATTTAAGATACAAACAAATAGAGAATGGGTATAAGGAGATCCACACACCTTCTATTTTAGATATCTCATTATGGGAGAAATCAGGCCACACTGAAAAATTTGATCAAAATATGTTTAGGACTAAATCAGAATCTAGAGAATATGCTGTTAAACCAATGAATTGCCCTGGACATGTCCAAGTCTTTAATCAAGGATTAAGGAGTTACAAAGAACTTCCATTAAGGTTAAGTGAGTTTGGTTCATGTACAAGGGATGAACCATCAGGCACTTTACATGGATTGATGAGGGTAAGGAGTTTTACACAAGACGATGCTCACATCTTTTGTTCACTTGACCAAGTAGCAGATGAGGTTTCCAATTTTATCGATATGGTTTTTGAGGTTTACAAAGATTTTGGTTTCAAAGATATACATCTAAAAATGGCTACTAGACCTGAACTAAGGGTAGGGGATGACCTCGTTTGGGATAAATCTGAGAAAACTTTATCTGAAGTTCTTAATAATAGGGGTGTAGATTGGGAGCCTTTACCTGGAGAAGGGGCATTCTATGGACCTAAAATTGAATTCAATTTAAAAGACTCTCTTAACAGGGTCTGGCAGTGTGGCACCATACAAGTAGACTTCTCTATGCCTGAACGTTTAGGTGCAAAATATATAACAGAGAAAGGTGATAAAGAAATACCAATTATGTTGCACAGAGCTACTTTAGGATCCTTTGAAAGGTTTATAGGAATCCTTATTGAACATTACAGCGGAGCATTCCCGACCTGGCTCTCTCCTGTACAAGCTGTAGTTCTAAATATAAGCGATAAACATAGAGAATATGCAATTTCAGTAAAAGAATCTTTAATAAAAAATGACTTTAGAGTCGAAAGTGACTTGAGGAATGAGAAGATCACTTATAAAATTCGCGACCACTCTATTCAAAGGACACCTTATCTCCTAGTAGTAGGAGATAAAGAGGTAGAAAATAATACTATTTCAGTCCGGGCTAGAGGGGCGGAGGATTTAGGACAAATGTCTTTAAAAGACTTTAGAATTCTTTTAAAGAACGAGATAGAAGCTAAAAGATAGAAAGGAGGAATAGATAATAAATAGAAGATATGAAAAGAAGTCTGATAAAAGACTTGCTATAAATGAAAGAATTAGAGCTAACAAGGTTAGGTTAATTGGAGAGTCAGGTGAACAGTTGGGGATAGTATCCCTCAATGATGCACTGAATATAGCAAAAGAGAAATCACTAGATTTGGTTCAGATGGTTAAAGAAGGAGATCCATTGGTTTGTAGATTAATGAATCATGGTAAACACTTATTTGAATCCAAAAAACAAAAAACAGCTTCGAAGAAGAAACAGAAGAGAGTACAAATAAAGGAAATAAAGTTTAGACCGGTAACTGAAGAGAACGATTATCAGATCAAGGTTAATAAGATAAAAAGTTTTTTAGAGAATGGAGATAGGGCTAAGGTAACATTAAGATTTAGAGGAAGAGAGATGGTACATCAACAAATAGGTTTAGATTTACTAAAAAGGGTAGAGGCCGATCTGGAAGACACCGCGATAGTTGAGCAATTTCCAACTTTAGAAGGTCGTCAATTAGTGATGTTGATGGTTCCAAGTAAGAAATAGAAGGAAAACATGCCAAAGCTTAAAGTACATAGTGGAGCAAAAAAAAGGTTTAAAGTCACAGGAAGTGGAATTAAAAGAAAAAAATCTAATAAGAGTCATATACTTACCAAGATGTCTACAAAAAGAAAAAGACAGCTTAGAGGAACAATCTCAGTTTCAAAAGGTGATGATAGACCTGTTAAAAGAATGTTAAGGAAAAAAAATTAATATAGATAATCATGTCAAGAACTAAGAATAGTGTACAAAGTAGAAAGCGTCATAAGAAAATCTTAAAACGTGCAAAAGGGTACAGAGGTGCTAGAAGCAGAACCTTTAAAGTTGCCAAACAAGCAGTTATGAGAGCTGGGCAATATGCATATAGAGACAGAAGACAAAAGAAAAGATCATTTAGGTCTTTGTGGATTTTAAGAATTAATGCAGCAGCGAGAGAAAATGGTATTTCTTATAGCAGACTGATTGCTGGATTAAAAAAGGCCAATATTACTCTCGACAGGAAGACTTTAGCTGATATTGCAGTTCACGATAAGCAAGCTTTCAGCCTGATTGTCGCAGAAGCAAAGGAGCAATTAGCTGCTTAAAGAAAATTTCTGTATCAAATTCTCCCTCTCAAGCTCATTATATCTATAATGATGTTTCTAATTATCTTAAAGTGATTGAGTTAAATGAAAATTTCTTCAATAAGAAAAAAAGCTTTAAAAACTCTCAGAGAATCCCATGATTTATCAGAGTTATCTAAAGTACATAAAGACCTTTTGGGGAAAAAAGGTGAGATAAATATTTTACTCAAGGGGCTAAGCTCAATACCTATAGAAGAAAGAAAATCAGTAGGAAAATCTTTGAATCTCCTGAAAGTAGAACTTCAAGATGCATATTTAACTAAAGCTCAACAGTTTAAGGATGATACTTCTTTAGATAGATTATCATCTGAGAGAGTAGATATAACATTACCTGGAAGGCAGGCTTCTTTAGGGACTCTTCATCCTGTTACTTCTACTATCAGAGATATTAGCAAATTTTTTACTAACCTAGGTTTTGAAGTTGTTCTAGGACCAGAAATTGAGACAGATTATTATAATTTTGAAGCTCTGAATATACCTGAAGATCATCCTGCTAAAGATATGCATGATACTTTTTATCTTGAGAACGGAAAATTACTTAGAACTCACACTTCACCTGTTCAGATTAGAACTATGCAAAAGAAAGGACCTCCTATCAGGATGATTTGTCCTGGAAGAGTCTTTAGAAAGGATTCTGATTTAACTCATACTCCCATGTACCACAATATAGAAGGTTTAGTGATTGAGGAGAGAGCTTCTTTTGCTACTCTTAAAGGCTTGATAAGAGATTTTGTTATAGATTTTTTTGGAGAGAAAGTTGAGTTAAGGTTTAGGCCATCTTATTTTCCTTTCACTGAGCCTTCAGCTGAAGTGGATATAAAGTGGAAGAAAGGTTGGTTGGAGATCATGGGTTGTGGGATGGTTCATCCTAATGTCTTAAAAAATTGTGGCATTAATGAGCGCAAACACCATGGATTTGCTTTTGGACTAGGTCCAGAAAGAATTTCAATGCTTAAGTATGGAATAAAAGACTTAAGAGATTTTTTTGAAAATGATCTTAGATTCTTAAAGCAGTTTTAGATTTATCATGCTAATCACAGCAAATTGGCTTAAAGAGTTTGTAGAAATCAAAACTTCAGCAGAAGAATTGTGTGATCAATTAACTATGCTAGGTCTAGAAGTAGAAGATTTAAAATACTTTAAATCTTTTTCATCAGGTGAAGATGCTGTTATTAAGCTTGATATAACTCCAAATAGAGGAGACTGTTTTAGCGTTCTAGGTGTAGCTAGAGAAATAGCAGCTTTAAATAAGATTCCTTTGAAACTACCTAAAGTTAAGACTTTAAACGAGCAGATTAAGAGCCCTTTTACTATTAAGACCCACGAGGCTGCTCCTAGATATGTAGGAAGATATATCGATAAAATTAATATAAAACAAAAAATACCTCCGTTCATTGGAGAACGACTAAAACTTTGTGGCATAAAGTCTATAGATCCTATTGTAGATATAACAAACTATGTATTATTAGAATTAGGACAACCTCTTCATGCATTTGATGCAGATAAGCTGCAGGGAAGTATCAATGTAAGATTTGCAAAGCAAGGAGAGAAAATATCTTTACTTAATGAGGAGGAAATTAAGCTAACTAAAGACTGTCTAGTTATATCTGATAAGGAGAATTGTATAGCTCTTGCAGGAATAATGGGTGGAAAAGATTCTGGTATAAGTAATAAAACTAAGTCGATTCTACTTGAAAGTGCTTTTTTTAGTCCTTATGTAATTAGAGGCAGAGCAAGAAGATTTGGATTACAGACAGATGCATCAATGAGATTTGAAAGAGGAGTTGATTACAATTTACAGAAAACAGCAATAGAAAGGGCTAGTGACCTTATAAAATTACATTTAGGCGGATCTTTTGGACCTATCCAAGAAGTATCAAAGAAGAGCCATTTTCCTAAAAAGAAGTTGATTTCTTTGGATTGCACTAAAGTAAATAAATTCTTAGGATCGTCAATTTCTAATCAAGATATTTTGAAGACTCTTAGAAGTTTAGACATAACAACTAAACCTAAGAAGGACCTAGATAAGATTACCTGTGAAGTACCTTCATGGAGGTTTGATCTTTCTATAGAAATGGATCTAATTGAAGAAGTAGCAAGATTAAAAGGTTATGACAAAATCCCACCTAAGTCTCTAAAATCTTTACCAAGAAAAAATTCTGAGTACAAAATTTTATCTTTAGATAAATTGCCTTTTCTTTCCCTAGGTTACAACGAGGTTATAACCTATTCATTTATTGATGAAGCTAGTGCAAGATCTTGTGCAGCAGTAGATTCATTAATCAAAGTATCTAATCCTATTTCCTCAACTATGTCAGTTATGAGACCCAGTCTATTACCAGGACTTTTGCAAACATTTATTTATAATTCAAAAAGAGGATCAACTGACTGCAAGATAGTTGAAATGGGAAGAACTTATAAGAGAACATCTAAAACTGGGGTAAAAGAAGAAACCTATATCTCGGGTTTAATATCAGGCTTGGAGGAAAAAGCTCATTGGTCTGAAAGGTCTCGAAAAGCTAGCTTTTTTGGTTTGAAGGGTCATTTGGAATCAATTTATTTGTCTTGTAATCAGCCAGTAGAATTTACAAAAGCTTCTCACCCCTTTCTTCATCCAGGAAAGACAGCAAGCATAAACTTAAAAGGTCAAAAAAATAGTATAGGTGTTATTGGATCTTTAGACCCAAGATTATCTGACATATATGATTTAAAAGAAGATATATTCTTGTTTGAGATATTAGCTGGAAGTTTAGAAAAAGATATCTCAAAAAGATTTAAAGATTTTTCTAGACAACCTGCTGTGCATAGAGATCTTGCTTTTGTGGTGGATAAACAACTAGAGAGTGTTAAATTAATAAGATTAATTTCTAAAAATGCTGGAAAGAATTTAGTTAACCTTGAAGTTTTTGATGTTTATGAAGGCAAAGGTATACCAAATGACAAGAAGAGTTTGGCATTTGCATTAACTTGGCAATCTAAAAAAAGAACTCTTGAAGATAAGGAAGTTGATGTTTATATAAGAAAAATTGTAAGCTGTCTTTCTAAAGAACTGGGAGCAAGACTGAGAGATTAATGACAAATACAATAAAAAAATCAGATCTAATAGAGAACCTCCACACTACTTTGGGCTTAAACAAGAGAGAATCCAGAGAATTACTAGAAGTTTTTTTAGAAGAAATTATCTTATCTTTAGAAAAAAATGAAGATGTAAAACTTGCAGGTTTTGGTACCTTTAATCTTGTAGAAAAAGAAGAAAGAATAGGAAGAAATCCAAAAACCGGTGAAACTGCAGTAATTTCTGCTAGGAAAGTAGTTGCTTTTAGAGCAAGTCAGAAGCTAAGAATACAGACTTCTGTGTATGATGGTAAGTGAATTTCTTACCATTCCCGATAAAGATTATTTTTCTATTAGTGAGGTAGCTAATTTATGTAAAGTCAAAACTCATACACTAAGATTTTGGGAAAAAGAATTTAAAGAATTAAGTCCAGTTAAAAAGAAAGGCAATAGACGGTACTATCAAAAAAAAGATATTTTACTCATAAGAAGAATAAGAACCCTTCTATACACGGAAGGATTAACCATATCTGGTGCAAAGAGGAGTCTTCTCCAGAAAGAAGAGAAATCTCTTCAAGACTCTAATCAAGAAACTATAAGAGAACTTAAAGATATTCTTAGAGATCTTGATAACATTAATTAACTTTTTGAGTTTCGGGGCGTGGCGCAGCCTGGTAGCGCACTAGACTGGGGGTCTAGTGGTCGCCGGTTCAAATCCGGCCGCCCCGACCAAAAGATTATTCATAAAAGTACTATACATATTATTTATATATTGGTATAATTTAAAATGATATCAGGGGATTCCAAATTTCTCCCCAGAAAAACCTCTCCAAGGTAAATCCTCTGATTATTAAGCAGGGTGTGGTAATCACCTTTTTAGCTGAAAAAGCTTTTTTCTTCCCCGCCCTGCTTTTCTTTGGTAGATGAAACTTTTTTTAATTGGTTGGGCGCTATAAAGTTTCGTCTGCCACCAAAGACCTTGTTAAATATTCTTTCTAAGGTCAAAATATCAACATGAGTTTTTCTTTAACCTTTTCTAATGGTATAGCTTTAGTTATTGGAGGCAGTGGTGGTATAGGTTCGATGATAGCAACAAGGTTAGTAAAGGCAGGAAGTAAAGTTGCTATTACTTATTTTAAGAATAAAGAAACTGCTGAAAGCTTGTGCCATACTTTGAATACTAAAGAAGAAGTATGTAAAGCTTATCAACTGGATATTCGTAATTCTAAAGATATAACTAAATTAGTAGATACCCTTACTGCAGAAAATTCTTCTATTCATACAATTATCAATTCTGCTGGTTTCGACATTCCACAAGAAATGATTTCTGACATAGATGTACAAACCTGGAAAGAAGTTATAGATTCAGATGTACATGGTTTCTTTAATTTAGTTTCTTCTTCTTTGAAACAATTAAGAAAAAAAGGAGGGTCCTATATCTTTATTAGTTCAGCTGGTCTACTAAGGTATCCTCCTGGGGATGTTTTATCGGTTGCTCCTAAAGCAGCTATCGAATCACTTATAAAGGGTATTGCTAAAGAAGAAGGCATCCATAACATAAGAGCAAACAGTATAGCTTTAGGAATAATAGAGACGGGTATTTTTCTAAGATTAAAAGCTGAAGAAAATAGTTTCTTTGATGAGGATTGGGAAAAGGCAGTGCTACAAAATTTAGCTATTAAACGTTTTGGTAAACCAGAAGAGGTTGCCGATCTTGTTGTTTTTTTAGCTGCAAAGGAATCAGCCTATATTACAGGTCAACTTATAGCAGTTGATGGAGGTTATAGTATTTAATAAAAGAGACCCATGTCTGATAAGGATATTTTAGAATTACTTAGATCTAGAAAAGCAGATTTTTTATCAGTTCTTGGAGGAAAGGTTAAAGACTTTAATTCTTCTCCGCCGGAATTAAAAATGCAATTTAATGTGGAAAAAAAATTTTGCCACTCTGGGGGTAGGATTATTCAGGGAGGTTTTATAACGGTAATGTTAGATGCACCCATGGCTCATCTAGTCATAGGATTATTGGACTTTAAGATAAATCCAATTACATTAGATATTAATGTAAGTTTCTTAAAATCAGCAGGTCCAGGGAAACTTCTCAGCATCTCAAGAATAATTAAGTTAGGAAGAAGTACGGGTTTCTTAGCTAGCGATTTATTTCAAGGAGATTCCTTAGTGGCAACAGCCACTTCAACAGTCAAGTTGATACCTATGGAAAAAAGTTAGACTCCAAAATCCCAAGAAAGACCATCATGATATTTCTTTAATATTTGCTTAGCTATCAATATTCTGTGTACTTCATCAGGGCCATCAGCTAACCTTAAAGTTCTAAATCCTTGGAACATCCCAGCCAAAGGTAGATCACTAGATACACCCCTCCAGCCATGTATTTGTATTGCTCTATCTACTACCCTACTCCCTGCTTCAGGAACAAAAACTTTAATTGCAGAAATATCAACTCTTGAATCGCCTTCTTTATCCATAATCTCTGCGCAATGAATAGTCATAAGTCTCGCAGCCTGTATGTCGATATATGAATCTGCAATAAACCCTTGTATAAATTGCTTCGTTTCTAATTTACCTCCATGAACTTCTCTTTCAGTAGAATACCTAACCATAATGTCAAAAGCTCTCCACATTTGACCAATAGTATTCATACAGTGATAGACCCTTCCCGCTCCAAGTCTGTCTTGAGCTGCTTGATGTCCAGAACCCCTCGCACCTAAAGCATTTTCCAGTGGTACTCTGACATCTTTGTATTTTATTTCCATATGATCTCCACCTGTGTGACCCCAAATGGGAACAGATCTGATTCTTTCTACCCCAGGAGTATCAGTTGGAACTATAATCTGAGTCATCTTTAAATTGGCATTTCCTGAGTCTTCATCACTTTCAGTTCTGCACATTACTACCAAGAAGTCAGCTCTTCTTCCATTTGATGTCATGATTTTATGCCCATTTATAACCCATTCATCTCCATCTTTAACAGCACTTGTTTGCAGAGATCTAGGATCAGAACCAGGAACATCAGGTTCGGTCATAGAAAACCCTGATTCCATTTCTTGATTAATTAGAGGAATAAGCCACTTTTTCTTTTGTTCTTCTGTACCGTATTTAACTAAAATCTTTTGATTGCCAGAATTTGGGGCTATTACACCAAATAATCTATTTCCAAGAGGAGACCAGGCCAAAATTTCATTCATATAAGCGTGAGTGAGAAAACCATTACCCATCCCTCCATATTCCTCTGGTAAGTGAGGAGCCCAAAGACCTTGCTTCTTCACTTCCTTCCTTATTTCCTTTCTTAGCTTTGCTGATTTATCTCCTCCTGCATAGATATCTCCTTCATTAGGAATTATCCTATTCGCAACAATGTCAGCTGTTCTTAGCCTAATATCATTAATTTCTTCAGAAAGTGTGGGTATAGGTGCAATTTGCATTTTTTCCTCCAATTTTTACTTAATTTACGTAAGATGCATAAACCTTGCAAGCTTTTGTGAGTAAGAATATTATCAATTTCAGAAAGAGATAATTATGACTTGGGAAGAAGACCTAGAAGAGAAGAAAAAAAGATCTGACTATGCAAAGGAAATGGGAGGCATAGAAAGAATAGCAAAGCACTACACTCAAGGAAGATTAACAGTAAGGGAAAGGATAGATTTGCTTCTAGATGAAGATTCTTTTCACGAAACAGGAGAAATAACAGGAAAGGTTTCTTATGATGAAGAAGGAAATATAAAAGATTTTATTCCTTCAAACTTTATTTTTGGAAGAGGAACTATAGAAGGAAAAAAGGTAGTAGTTGCAGGAGATGATTTTACGGTAAGAGGAGGAGCTGCCGATGCTAGAATAGGAAATAAATTTCTTTATAGTCTGAAATTAGCAGAACATTTAAAAATACCCTTAGTAAATTTAGTTGATGGTAGTGGAGGCGGAGGAAGTGTAAAAACACTAGAAACTATGGGAGCTACTTATGTTCCAGGACTTCCCGGTTGGCAAAATATTGTTAGGTTATTAAGTATGGTTCCTGTTGTTGGAGCCTGTATGGGTTCCGTAGCAGGTTTAGGATCAGCAAGAGTTGTTGCTTCACATTTCTCTATTATGGTGAAAGAAAGCAGTCAGATGTTTGTGGCAGGTCCTCCTGTTGTAGAGAGAGCATTTGGTTTAAAGATGGAGAGAGAAGAGCTTGGGGGTAGTAAGATTCATACTTCAACTTCTGGGGTTGTAGATAATGAAGCATCAAGTGAAGAAGATGCTTTTAATCAAATTCAAGAATTTTTGTCGTTTCTTCCTTCTAATGTATGGGAATCTCCTCCTAGAAAAGAAAGTAAAGATCCAACAGACAGAAAAGAAGAAAATCTTCTGTCAATAATTCCCAAAGACAGAAAGGCCCCGTATGAAATTAGAGATATATTGGATTTGGTTTTAGACAAGGAAAGTTTTTTTGAAATAGGGTCGGGTCATGGCAAGTCTTTAGTAACTGGGCTGGCTAGATTATCAGGTTATTCAGTAGGAATATTAGCGAACGACTGTAATTTTGATGGAGGAGCAGTTACAGCCCAAGCTTCTGAAAAGATGACAAGATTTATAGATGTTTGCGATACTTTTAATATACCTGTTGTTAATTTTGTTGATAATCCTGGTTTCCTCATAGGTCTACAAGCTGAGGAATCAGGGGTAATTAGATATGGGGTAAGAGCTCTCTATGCTGTATGGCAAGCATCTATACCCTGGGTTTCTATTATAGTAAGAAGAGTTTTTGGAGTTGCAGGAGGAGGGCATGGTAATTCAGACTCTCTTAATCTTAGATACGCTTGGCCTTCTGGTGATTGGGGTTCCCTCCCTATAGAAGGAGGTGTGATGGCAGCCTATAAAAGAGATATAGAATCAAGCAGTGATCCAAAGGCAAGGCAAAAAGAGATAGAACAATCCCTTGATAAGGTAAGATCTCCATACAGAACTGCAGAGATGTTCGGAATAGAAGAAATAATAGATCCTAGAGACACTAGGCCATTACTTTGTGATTGGGTAGATAGTGTTTATAAGAATTTACATCAAGATCTAGGAATCAAGAAAAGGACGATAAGACCCTAGGCAATGATTAGTAGAACCACATTTCAGAGTGATTATAAAATTCTAGTTCTAAAGATTTTTATCTTTTTGGCTCTACTGGTTTCCCTTGGTTGTTCAAAAAATGTTGCTAAGGAATCTCTGAGGCAAACTGAACAAGGAGAAGTAGTAGGGTATAAAGACGAAAATAAGACCTTTTCATGGAAGGGAGTGCCTTTTGCTCAGCCTCCAGTTGGAGAGCTGAGGTGGAAAGCCCCTAGGGAAGCTAAGAAGTGGCAAGGAGTACTTAAAGCTCTAGAATTTAAAGAAGCTTGTTTTCAACCTTCCTCTTTAAGGCAAGATACTAAAGAACCGTGGATAGGTTCTGAAGACTGTTTGTATTTAAACATCTGGACTCCTAGGTTCAAAAGCTCAGAGGTGTCTTCGCTTGATACAAAGCTTCCAGTTATGATGTGGATTCATGGAGGAGGTAATGTCATCGGAGCAGCTGATACTTACGATCCAAGTCTATTGGTTTCTAGCCAACAAGTTATCGTTGTAACCATACAATATAGAATGGGTCCTCTTGGTTGGTTTAGACATCCCGCATTGACTGAAGAAAGTTCAACAAAAGAAGATCTATCAGGGAATTATGGGACACTCGACTCAATCATGGCCCTTCGATGGATAAAGAAAAATATATCAAATTTTGGAGGAGACCCAAATAATGTAACTGTATTTGGAGAATCAGCAGGAGGTCATAATACCGCTGCAATATTCTCTTCACCTTTAGCTCAAGGTCTATTTCATAAGGCTATAGTTCAAAGCGGACTTGTTTCGCATTCATCTATACAAGATGCTGAAAATTATCTCGTAGGAGATGGAATAGCAGGTACAGTTAGCTCTAAAGAGGTTATTAATCAAATCCTTCTTTCAAGAAATAGAGCACCAGATTTAGAATTGGCCAGAGTAATTCAACAAGATATGCAGAGTGAAGAGATCAGATCTTTCTTAAGAGAACAGACTCCACAATCTTTATTAAGCGCATACAGAGAAGCTTCACCTAAAAGATCTGGAATGACAAGAGTCTTTCCTGACGGACACGTTATACCAAAAGACGGTATCTATGAGGTATTCGAAAATCCTTCTTTAGAAAGAGTACCAGTGATCTTTGGAACCAATAGGGATGAAAGTAAATTCTTTAATGCCTTGAATCCTAGATTCGTAGATTGGGAAGAAGCTTCAGGTATATTTTCTTTTATAGGGAATATGCCCGTTTTAATAAAAGAACCAGAATATTATGATGCTGTTAGCTACTATGGCTCAGCTGATTGGAAAAGAAGAGCAGCTGATACTCCTGCAAGGAAATTAGTTGAATCAGGTCATAAATCAACTTTCGTTTACAGGTTTGATTGGGATGAACTGCCTCTCTTTAATGGAATGGATTACTCTAAGCTATATGGTGCTGCTCATGCTCTCGAAATTATATTTGTTATGGGAGGTGCTCTGGATAACAATATTGTTCGAACCTTCATTGTAGGGAAAGATGCTTTTCCAGCTGCTAAAAAACTTTCTGGACAAATCATGTCTTATTGGGGTGAATTCGCTTATACAGGTAATCCAGGAAAAGGAAGGAAACAGGATTTACCCGAATGGAAATCCTGGTCATTAGGCAATGCAGAGAAATATATAGTCTTTGATTCAGAAAATGATAAAGGAATTTTTATGTCAAAAGATGAATATACTGGAGAAAATATTCTTTCTAAATTACTAAATGACGATAGACTCAACATGCAAGATAAATGTGAAACGCTATTCGGAATTTCTTATTCTGATGGAAGTGGGTTTTCTGAAGAAGTGTTTAATGATTTTGCTGAAGGAACTTGTATGAATTTAGATTATTCTCTATTTGTAGAAGAATTTGAGAATATGGATTCTAGAATAATGCGAGAAGAAGAATAAATAAAAGGAGCAATAAATGACCAAACAAGTTGATTTCTATTTTGATTTTGCAAGTCCGAATGCCTATTTAAGTCACAAAGTAGTATCAGGCATAGAGGAAAGAACTGGTACCAAGTTTAATTATATTCCAGTCCTTTTGGGGGGAATTTTTAAAGCCACGAATAACAAACCACCAATGGAAGCTTTTTTTGGAATTATGAATAAAAATGAGTACCAATCAATTGAAATGCAGCGCTTCCAAGAAAGACATGGAATAGATAAATTTAAAATGAACCCACATTTTCCAGTTATTTCACTTCAAATAATCAGGGGGGCAGTTGGAGCTCAAAAAGATGGATATTTAGATAAATACATTGATGAAGTTCTTAAGCACATGTGGGAGGAGCCTAAAAAAATGGACGATCCAGATGTAATCAAAGAAGCCTTCATTGAATCTGGCTTCGATGCGGACAGATTAATGGAACAAATGCAAGATCCTGAGATCAAGGCTCAACTGATATCCAATACAGAAGAGGCTGTAAATAGAGGAACTTTTGGTATTCCAACTTTTTTTGTTGGAGAAGAAATATTCTTTGGAAAAGATACTCTTTGGCAAGTTGAGGAGTTATTAACAAAATAGATTCTTAACTTCATTTAAGAGCTTAGGTAAGAAAACTATCGTCTTTTTGTAACATCAAGTCATAAAGTGGTTGGTAGCTTGCCCACAAAGCCATGTCAGTTCCTACTTGGGTTTTGGTAAGCTTGGCAACATCATCTGGAATTCTTTCCATTTGACCAACACTTTCTGCCATTAATTGAGATTGACAAGATCTTTCCATAGAAAGAAACAACCAAAGGGTTCCATCTATAGTATTTCCTGTAGTTAGAAGGCCATGATTTTTTAGGATAACTGCTTTTTTATCTCCAAGAGCTTCTGCTATTCTGTCTCCCTCTGACGTTTCATTAACTACTCCAGTGTAATCATCAAAAAGAGTATGGTCTTCATAGAAAGCACATGAGTCCTGAGTTATTGGTTCTATAAGTCGACCCATCGTAGAAAAAGTTTTTCCGTACATGGAGTGAGAATGGGCAGCAGAATTAACATCTGGTCTAGCTTTATGTAAAGCTGAATGGATAGCAAACGCAGCTGTATTAAGTGGTCTATCACCTTGTACAACTTCTCCTTCTCTACTAACCAGAAGCAAATCTGAAATACATATTTGTTCAAAATGAACACCAAAAGGATTTACCCAAAAATAATGAGGGAATTCAGGATCTCTTAAAGTTATATGACCCGCTAGACCTTCATCAAATCCAAAATGGGCAAATAACCTGAAGCCGCTTGCTAGTCTTTCTAATTGATGTCTTCTTATTTCTTCAGTAGTTTTGCATTCAACTGGACTTAGAGCCCCTTTTTCTTTCTGTGGGATCTTACCTAACGTGACATCTATAAAATCTGGTTTCTTTTCAGCCATTTTTTTCTCTTATTTCTAAATTATACCTTCTGATAGCTTTATCGTTAAATGTTAATCTTATTTGATAGAATATAGACTCTTTGCAGAAAGTTATGCCTAAGAAACGTTACAGAATAGAGAAGGATACTTTAGGAGAGGTTAAAATTCCTTTCAATGCTTTGTGGGGACCACAAACACAAAGAGCAATAGACAACTTTCCGATTAGCGGAATTAAAATGGATTTCCCTTTTACTAACTCTTTTATAGATACATTGGGAATAATCAAAGATGCAGCTGCTAAAGCAAATAAAAACCTAGGCCTTCTTTCTTCAAAGAAAGCAAATGCTATATCAAGGGCCGCGAAAGAAGTCTGGCAAAGCAAGCACAATCAACAATTCCCTTTAGATGTTTTCCAAACGGGCTCAGGAACGAGCTCAAATATGAATGCCAACGAGGTGATAGCTAAGCTAGCAAGTAAATCTAGTGGACTAGATATAGACCCAAATGATGAAGTTAACATGAGCCAAAGCAGCAATGATGTTATCCCTACAGCAATAAAAGTAAGCGCTCATATGGATATGACTAAAAAACTTTATCCAGCCCTAGATAAACTAATAATCAATATAGATAAAAAAGCACAAAGCTTTGAAGGCCTAGTGAAGACAGGCAGAACCCATCTTATGGATGCTATGCCCATAAATTTTAGCCAAGAGCTTTCAGGGTGGTCTTCCCAATTAAAAAATTCAAAAGAGACATTCTTATTTCTAGAGAAAAGGTTATTAGAAATGCCCATGGGGGGGACCGCTATAGGAACAGGAGTAAATGCCCACCCAAGATTTGCAAAGGAATTTGCTAAACAACTCTCTAAATTAAGTGGCGGATCGTGCAAAGCAGTCCAAAGCAAAAACTTCTTTCATGAATTGAGTAGTCAAGACTCTGCAGTGCAAGTTTCAGGAGAATTAAAAAATCTTGCCATCATACTAATGAAAATTTCAAATGATCTAAGATGGATGAATAGCGGGCCCTTGTCTGGTCTTTCAGAAATAGAACTTAAAGCTATCCAACCAGGGAGTAGCATAATGCCAGGTAAAGTGAACCCTGTTATACCAGAAGCTGTAACAATGGTAGCGGCAGATGTTATTGGAAATGACACTACTATTAGTGTTGCAGCCCAGTCAGGAAATTTTCAATTAAATGTTATGCTTCCTGTGATTGCCTACAATTTACTTAAAAGCATCGCTATTTTATCAGGCGGTATGAATGTTTTAGCAGATAAAGCAATTAAGACTTTTAAAGTAAATGAGAAATCCATCCAGGCTTCATTAAATAAAAACCCTATCTTGGTGACTTCACTAAATCCAATAATCGGATATGCTAAAGCAGCAGAAATTTCTAAAAAGGCATACAAGGAGGACAGATCTATTCTGGAAGTAGCTCTTGAGGAAACTAATATTTCAGCTACTAGATTAAAAAAGATTCTAGATCCTACAAAACTTACAAAGGGCGGAATTTCAAAATAAGGAGGTTTATGTCAGACCTTACTCAACAAAAATGTGAAGCATGTAGAGCTGATGCGCCTAGAGTAACTTTAGATGAGTCGAAAGAATTACTAAAACAGATTCCCGATTGGAAAATTACGTCCCAAGATTCTATTGATAGGTTAAGAAGAATTTTTAAATTCGATAATTACCCAGAAGCTGTAAGCTTTTCTAATAAAGTTGCAGAACTTGCTGAAGAAGAAGATCACCATCCCTCTATATTACTTGAATGGGGGCAAGTAGAAGTTAATTGGTGGACACATAAAATAGGCGGACTACATAAAAATGATTTTATATCAGCTGCTAAGACTGATGTAATCTTCAATTCTTAATTTTTTTGTCATGAAAAAGATTGTCGTAGTTTACTCAGGCGGAATGGATTCTTTTACGTTAATTAATCAAGCTTTACACGATGAACACAAAGTTTCAGCCATATCATTTGATTATGGACAAAAACATAAGAAAGAATTGAGTATAGCCAGGGAGTTCTGCAAGAGGAATTTTATTAATTTAGAGGTTGTAGATATTTCTGCAGTAAAGCCTTTATTAAAAGGATCTGCTCTAACTGATGAAATAGCAATTCCTAAAGGGCATTACGAAGACCAGACAATGAAAGCTACAGTTGTTCCAAACAGAAATATGATAATGATTTCTTTAGCTATAGCTTATGCTATCTCTT
The DNA here is from genome assembly GCA_964571215.1 of uncultured Gammaproteobacteria bacterium. Taxonomy (GTDB): domain Bacteria; phylum Pseudomonadota; class Gammaproteobacteria; order Magnimaribacterales; family Magnimaribacteraceae; genus CAJWPI01. The sequence goes on along the minus strand of CAZMZZ010000021.1, from coordinate 6,290 downwards.
TAGGTTTTGAAGAGGTTTGGTATGGAGCTCATACGGGAGATCATGCAATATATCCTGATTGCAGACCTGAATTTTTAGAAAGTATCAATAACACATCAAAATTGGCTAATTATGAGTCTATTGAAGTTAAAGCCCCATTTATAAATCTAACCAAAGGTCAGATTTTATCCAAGGGATTAGATATGAATCTTGACTATTCTCAAACTTGGACTTGTTATGAAGGAAAAGAGTGGGCTTGCGGAAAATGCGGGTCTTGTATAGAGAGATTGGAAGCCTTTACTGAAAACAATACAAGAGATCCTATTCAGTATTCTATTTAGTAATGTTTAAAGTAAAAGAAATCTATTACACACTACAAGGGGAGGGAGCGAGAACAGGCAGACCGGCAGTATTCTGTCGCTTTACGGGTTGTAATTTGTGGACTGGGAAACAGAAAGATAGAGAAAAAGCTGTATGTAACTTTTGTGATACCGATTTCGTTGGTGTAGATGGACCTGGAGGCGGAAAATTTAAAGATAGTAAAGAATTGTTAACTGCCATAAATAATTGTTGGCCAAAAGATTTAGAACAAAAATATGTTGTTCTAACTGGGGGTGAACCAGCTTTGCAAATAAATAAAGACTTTATTGATGGATTGCATAGAATTGGATTTGAAGTTGCAATTGAGACTAACGGTACTTTGCCCATACCTTCTAATATAGATTGGGTTACTGTTAGCCCTAAGTCAAATTCAGTTTTAAAGGTTAAATCCGGAGATGAACTAAAGCTTGTTTTTCCTCAAGAAGGAGTTGATCCTAGAAAATTCCAAAATCTGCTTTTTACAAATTTTTTTCTGCAACCCTTGGATGGAAAAGAAAGAACAGTAAATACCCAGAAGACTCTTCAGTATTGTCTTGAAAACCCTTTATGGAATCTAAGCCTTCAATCGCACAAATACATCGGCATACGTTAATAATTTTTTCTTTATAATATGCACTCTAAAGAATAAGTTTTACAAGGAAGGTCAATTTACATGGAAAGAATTAACGAAAGACCAGATTGGTTTAATGATGCATTAGAAGTTGATCACCAAAATGGCTTTGTAGATGTATCAGGTGCAAAGGTTCATTTTATGGAATGGGGTAATTCCTCAAATCCTAGTGTAATTATGCTGCATGGTAATCATGCCCATGCATATTGGTTTCAATTTATAGGAGCTCTTTTAAGTAAAAAATATCATTTCGTAGTTATAAGCTTTAGTGGAATGGGGGATAGTGATTGGCGCTCATATTATGAAAGAGATACTTTTGTCAAAGACGTTTGGGGGGTTGTGGAGGCTAGAAGATTAAATAATCCAGTGGTTGTAGGGCATAGTTTTGGTGGTATGGTTGCCCTTATCACGGCAGGTTATCATAGTTCTGACATGTCTGGCCTTTTGCTGGTTGACTATATAGTAAATCCTCCAGAGAAACATATCGAGTGGTATGAAGGTTGGCCTAAATCTAAACCCCCAAAGATTCACGATTCTAAAGAGAAATTAATGAAAAGATTCAGACTTATGCCACCCCAGGAATGTAAGAACCAGTATCTACTTGATTTTATTGCTGAGAAGTCAATAAGAAAAACTGAAGATGGTTGGAGTTGGACTTTTGATCCAACAACTTACGACAATCTTGTTATAGGCAATGATCATATCAAAATAATTGATAACCTTAATTGTCCAGTTGGATTTTACTACGGAGAGAAATCAATTGAATTTGATGTGAGTTCTTCTATAAAACAAATGAAAGAAATTTTACCTGAAGGCTCACCTGTATTTGGTTTAGAAGAAGCGCAACATCATTTAATGCTAGATAGACCGAGAACTTTTACAAAGCATTTAGATGCTTTAATTCAGGGACTCATAGATTTAAGTTAATTGTGATTTGGGCAATTTTAATAGCCAAATAAGAAATATTCCTACAGCAGAGCAACCAGCTAGAATAAGAAAAGCCAAATCATAACTACCATAAATATCAAAGAGATAGGCAGCTAGAGGGGTGCCTGATACTTGAAAAGGAACAATCATAGGTTGCGCTAAGCCCCTTGACCTACCAAAACTTCTCGGCGTATACACTCTGCTAAATAAAATGTTACTCATTGGAAGAGCTGCACCTAATCCAAATCCAAAAAAAGCAATAACACATGCAAGCTGATAAGGAGTATTGGTAGTAAAAATTAATAAAATCCCTATTGTTTGTATTATTAAGGAAATGCTGACCCCTGTTCTGGGATCCATTTTTCTTTCAACTAACCACCCAAAAACTAATTTACTTAGTACTGCAGGAATAGCATACATACTAAAAATAAAGGCAGCATATGATCCCCATCCTCTTTCTTCAGCATAAAAGGGGATATGTGCAAGCACTGCCATCATTGAACAAAATTGAAGAGAGAAGACTAAGGATAATAACCAGAAGTTTTTATCATAAAGAAGCTCTCTAATAGACCAATCCACCTCTTGATCTGCTAAATTCCTTTTATCATTCTCAGTGCTATCTTCTCCATCAGGAATTTGGTTAATTAATTTTGGGCTATCAATTACAAAGAACCATATAAGAGGAATAATAAAAATTAGAATGAAACTCCCAAAGAGAAAATAGACCTCTCGCCATGTAAAGCCTAATGAGAAAAGCAAGTAATTAGTCAGATTAGGTATAACGAAACCGGCTAAAGAAACTCCAATAGAAGCAATCCCTATAGCTCTACCTACTTTTTTACTAAACCATTGGGTTATAAGTTTTGAAACTGAAAGGTTTCCCATTAAAGCCACACCTATAGCAATAGGGATGGCAAATATTAATACAAATGCAAAAAAGTTATACGCAAAGTATAACGAAATAAGACTTAATCCATATATTAATGCTCCTACAAGCAAAACTTTTCTTATGGAAAATGTATCTAAGAGCTTACCTACAAAAGGAAGCAATAAAGAAGAAATAAGCATGAAAGCAGGTATTGTTGCGGTAGTCATTAAAGTACTTAGGCCTAGTTCTTTCTTTATCAATAATTGAATTACCGGATAAGATTGAAAAGAAAAGCCAACTGCAAAGAAATCTATGGATAGTGCAATTACTACCATACGCCAACCAAGAAAGGATTTAATAGATTTTTCTTTCATGAAAAAAAGAGACTAATATTTAATTCTATCCGATTTACGTATTTTTTTATTCTCTTCTTTCTGTATAATTTGAAAATGTTGCGTTTAGAAGACCAAGCACTAACGTTCGATGACGTGCTTCTCCTGCCTGAATACTCTGAAGTTTTACCTAAAGACGTCGAGCTACAAACTAAGCTGACTAAGAATATAGCCCTGAATATACCTGTACTTTCTGCTGCTATGGATACGGTTACTGAATCCAGGATGGCTATAGCATTAAGTGAGCTTGGTGGAATAGGAGTAGTGCATAAAAATTTATCTATAGAAGAGCAATCAGCTGAAGTAAGGAAAGTTAAAAAATATGAAAGTGGAATAGTGAGAGATCCTATAACTATTAATTCTAAGAGTAAGGTAAGTGATCTTATTCAGCTTACTAAGGAACTGAATATTTCTGGAATGCCAGTTGTCGATGGTGGACATCTGGTAGGAATAGTCACCAGTAGAGACTTTAGGAACGAACAGGACCTTTCTGCAAATGTTTCTAAAATTATGACCCCAAAAGAAAAGCTTATAACAGCAAAGGAAGGAGAAGATCTTGACCAGATAAAAAAATTACTACAAGACAATAGAATAGAAAAAATTCTTTTAGTTGATGATAAATTCACTCTAACTGGTCTCATAACACTAAAGGATATAAATAAGTCCCTTGATTTTCCTAATGCTGCCAGAGATTCTGAAGGCAGACTGATAGTTGCTGCAGCTATTGGAACAAAGCCTGACACTATGGACCGAGTAAATTCTTTAATTGAAGCTGGAGTAGATTGCCTAGTTCTAGATAGTGCGCATGGTCATTCCAAAGGCATTTTGGATCAGATTAAGATTATTAAAAAGGATTTCCCAAACATGCAAATAATTGCTGGAAATATAGCAACTGGCCAAGCAGCCCTTGATCTAGTAAAAGTTGGTGCTGATGCCGTAAAGGTAGGGATAGGACCTGGTTCAATATGTACTACTCGTGTAGTAACTGGAGTTGGGGTTCCTCAAATAACAGCAGTTGCTGAAGTGGCTGCTGCTTTAAAAAATAAAGATGTACCAATTATTGCTGATGGTGGAGTGCGTTTTTCAGGAGATATTGCTAAGGCTATTGCTGCTGGAGCACATTCAGTGATGCTTGGAAGTGCTTTAGCAGGTACAGAAGAAGCTCCTGGAGAAGTTGAACTATTTCAAGGTCGTAGCTATAAATCTTATAGGGGTATGGGGTCATTAGGAGCCATGACTGATGACCAAGATTCTAGCGATAGATATTTTCAAGATAGTTCCGAAGCAACTGAAAAACTTGTCCCTGAGGGTATTGAGGGCAGAGTTCCTTACAAAGGTTGGATGGAAGCAGTAGTACATCAAATGATGGGTGGATTAAGGCAAAGTATGGGCTACACAGGTTCAAAAGATATAGAGATTATGCGTACCAAACCAAAGTTTGTTCGTATAACGCATGCCGGGGTAAGTGAGAGTCATGTTCATGACGTGAGTGTTACAAAAGAAGCTCCCAATTACAGAATAAGCTAGGCAGGATTTATTTTATGGCTAAGGATATTCTTAAGCATAAGATTCTAGTTATTGATTTCGGATCTCAATACTCTCAACTTATTGCTAGAAGAGTAAGAGAGTTAGGAGTTTATTGTGAGATATTACCTTATAACTCTAGACTAACCTCTATTAAAGCTTACTCTCCTCAAGGAATAATTCTTTCGGGGGGCCCTGAAACAGTGAAGAAAAAAAGAGCTCCTAAGGTACCTAAAGGACTTTTTCATCTTAATATCCCAATTTTGGGTATCTGTTATGGAATGCAATCAATAGCAGAAGAATTCGGTGGCAAGGTTGAATTAGCAAATAAAAGAGAATTCGGTCATGCTTCTTTCAATATTATTAAAAGGTCATATCTTTTTAAGGACATTAATAAAAGATCTATAGATGTGTGGATGAGCCATGGAGATTATGTATCTAAACTTCCTAAAGGCTTTAAGGTAGCTGGAAAAACAACCAATAGTCCTATTGCAGCTTTATTTCATCCAACTAAAAGAATTTTTGGTCTTCAGTTTCATCCAGAAGTCACTCACACATCTCAAGGAAAAAGAATTCTGAAAAATTTTGTTAAAGATATTTGTCATTGTAAGGGTCTATGGAATTCTAAAAACATTATTTCTAGATCAATTGATGAGATTAGAGATTCTGTGGGAAAAGATAAAGTATTACTTGGTTTATCAGGGGGAGTTGATTCAGCTGTTGTAGCAGCATTACTTTCAAAGGCAATAGGCAAGCAACTAACCTGTGTCTTTGTTGATAATGGTCTTCTAAGATTGAATGAAGGAGATCAGGTGATGGAAACCTTTAAAAAGAAGTTTGGTATAAAAGTTAAGAGGGTGAATGCTGGAAATTATTTTCTTAAAGATCTAAAAGGAAAGATCGATCCTGAAGATAAACGTAAAGCCATTGGAAAAACTTTTATAGATATCTTTTTAAAGGAAGCAAGAAAAAATAAGAAGATTAAGTGGTTAGCTCAAGGAACGATATATCCCGATGTGATTGAATCAGCAGGCAAGGAAAATAGTGCTGCTCATGTTATTAAATCTCATCATAATGTAGGCGGCCTACCTGATTATCTGAACCTTCCTGTCATAGAACCATTGAAAGATTTATTCAAAGATGAAGTTAGAAAAATAGGTCTGGAATTAGGTTTACCTCGCGAGATTTTATTCAGGCATCCTTTTCCAGGTCCTGGCTTGGGAGTGCGGATATTGGGGGAAGTAAAGAAAGAATATATAAGAATTTTACAACTAGCTGATGATATATTCATTAAAGAACTTATCTCCGAAGGCTTATACGATAAAGTCAGCCAGGCATTTGCTGTTTTCTTGCCGGTTAAATCAGTTGGAGTTGTAGGTGACTCAAGAAGATATGAATACGTAATTACTTTAAGAGCAGTTGAGACTATAGATTTTATGACTGCTAAGTCAGCAACATTACCTCATGCCTTTTTAGAGAGGATATCTAATAGAATCATAAATGAGACACCTGAGATTTCTAGAGTAACTTACGATATTTCTAGCAAGCCACCTGCTACTATTGAGTGGGAGTAAAGAAATCGTCTGAAACCCTTATAAAATAAGGATTT